>NZ_JBFXGV010000019.1:0-56515 GCF_050177655.1 Paenirhodobacter sp. | reverse complement strand
CCTCAGCGCCTGATTGTAGCTTTGCCAGTTGGTGGTCTTGTAGGTCGTCTTCGGAGGTCTGCTCATGCTGCCCAGCTAGCATGCCGGATTCACAACATGAATCCTCCCGGATTTGCGCAACAACGCCGCTGATTGAGCACCACCGCCGCGGTCGAGGCGGTGGTGAGGGCGAGCACGGCGATGCCCCAGAGCGTGAAGAGCGGCGCGGCAAGGCGCGGGGGCCGTGCGATCTGTGCGGCCAGCGGCACCGAGGCGGCGAGCATCGCGATCTGCAGCGCGAGCGCCGCGTCGAAGAAGGCGCGCGGGCCGAGGTGTTCCGTCAGCGGTGCGATCAGCCCGGCCCAGAGCGGCGGGTAGACATAGGGAAAGGCGAGCTCCTGCGGCGCGGCGCCGAGGCTTGCACGCAGCGGCTCCCATTCCGTCGGGGTGCCGCCGAAGAACTCGGGCGGGGCGGCGTAGATCAGCGCCTCCTGCCCGGTGGCGGCGAAATGCCCGGCGAACCAGAGCGCGGCGAGATCATTCGCCCAGACCCCCTGCGCCCCCGCCCAGGTCCAGAGCGCCCAGAGCGCGAGCGCCGCCAGCGCGGCAAGGCGCAGCGCCGGCGCGGAACCGGTCGCGCCGGGGGCGGAGGAGGGGACAGGAGACATCGGCGATCACCTTCACGGGAGGTTCCTCTCCGGTTAGGCGCGAAATCGGGCCGAAATGAGGCGATTGTTTCCGTTTTCGCGCTGATCCCGCCACGCCCTGCGGCTTGACTTTGGCGGCCCGAAGCTGTTGATCGGGCCGACCGATCGAGATGCCCGGGAAAGGGGAGAATGATGCACGCCTATCGCAGCCACACCTGCGCCGCCCTCAGCGCCGCCGATGCAGGGAATGAGGTCCGCCTCGCGGGCTGGGTCCATCGCGTGCGAGATCACGGCGGCGTGCTCTTCATCGACCTGCGCGACCATTACGGCATGACGCAGATCCTGTGCGACGGCGACAGCGCCGCCTTCGCCGCGCTCGAAAAGGTGCGCGCCGAATTCGTGATCCGCGTCGATGGCCGGGTGAAGCTGCGTGATGCGAGCCTCGTGAACCCGAAGATCCCGACCGGTGAGATCGAGGTCTATGTGACCGATGTCGAGGTGCTTGGCCCGGTCGAGGGGGAACTGCCGCTGCCGGTCTTCGGCGAGCAGGAATACCCCGAGGAAACGCGCCTCACCTATCGCTTCCTCGACCTGCGCCGCGAGAGCCTGCACAACAACATGATCCTGCGTTCGAACGTGGTGCGTTCGCTGCGCAACCGGATGTGGTCCGCGGGCTTCAACGAGTTCCAGACGCCGATCATCACCGCCTCGTCGCCCGAAGGCGCGCGCGACTTCCTCGTGCCCTCGCGTCTGCACCCGGGCAAATTCTACGCGCTGCCGCAGGCGCCGCAGCAGTTCAAGCAGCTCATCATGGTGGCGGGCTTCGACCGTTACTTCCAGATCGCGCCCTGCTTCCGCGACGAAGACCCGCGCGCCGACCGCAGCCCGACCGACTTCTACCAGCTCGACGTCGAGATGAGCTTCGTGAAGCAGGAAGACGTCTTCGCCGCGGTGCAGCCGGTGATCCAGGGCGTGTTCGAGGAATTCGGCGGCGGCAAGACGGTCGACCCGGTCTGGCCGCTGATCGCCTACAAGGATTCGCTCCTCTGGTACGGCTCGGACAAGCCCGACCTGCGCAACCCGATCAAGATGGCCGATGTCAGCGAGCATTTCCGCGGCTCGGACTTCGGCATCTTCGCGAAGCTGCTCGAGAACGAGGGCACCGAGGTCCGCGCGATCCCGGCGCCGACCGGCGGCTCGCGCAAGTTCTGCGACCGGATGAACAGCTTTGCACAGGCCAATGGCCTGCCCGGCATGGGCTATATCTTCTGGCGCAAGGCCGAGAAGGGCGAGGGGATGGAGGCCGCCGGCCCGATCGCCAAGGCGCTCGGCGCCGAGCGCACCGAGGCGATCCGCACGCAGCTGAACCTGACCGAGGGCGATGCCGTCTTCTTCCTCGGCGGCAAGGCGGAGCAGTTCGAACCGGTCGCCGGCAAGGCCCGCAACGAGATCGGCCGCGAGCTGAAGCTCACCGAAGAGGGCTGCTTCAAATTCGCCTGGATCGTCGATTTCCCGATGTACGAGAAGGACGACGAGGGCAAGATCGACTTCTCGCACAACCCGTTCTCGATGCCGCAGGGCGGGCTCGAGGCGCTGAACGGCGATCCGCTCGAGGTGCTCGGCTATCAATACGACCTCGCCTGCAACGGCTATGAGCTGGTCTCGGGCGCGATCCGCAACCACCGCCCCGACATCATGTTCAAGGCCTTCGAACTCGCGGGCTATCCGCATACCGAGGTCGAGAAGCGCTTCGGCGGCATGGTCAAGGCGTTCAAGTTCGGCGCGCCCCCCCACGGTGGCTGCGCGGCGGGCATCGACCGCATCGTGATGCTGCTGGCCGACACCGCGAACATCCGCGAGGTCATCATGTTCCCGATGAACCAGCGCGCCGAAGACCTGATGATGGGCGCCCCTTCGGAACCCACCAACGAACAGCTGCGCGAATTGCGGCTGCGGGTGCTGCCGAAAGAGGCGTGAGCGCGCGCTTCACGCGAAGATGAGCGAAAGGGCGCCGGTATGATCCCCGGCGCCCTTTCCTTTTGCCCCCATATCTGGCGCAATCGGGGCAGGCGGTCGAGGAGGCGGTGATGGATTATGCGGTGCTCGCACCGGTGCGGTTCGGTTTCGGTCTTTCCCCGCGGCAAAAGCCGCCGGCGGCGCCGAAGGAGATCCTCGCGGCGCTCTCGGGGGCCGATGTGCTCGGCCAGCGCTGGCCCGGGATCACCACGCAGGAAGCGCTGCAGGTGCAGGACGATTTCCACGCGCGCAAGAAGGCCGCGGGGGAAAAGCCGCCGAAGCCCGCCGCGACCAAGGCCTTCGCCGAGCAGAAGGCGAAGATGAACGACATCCAGCTCGACAGTCTCAAGATCGCGCTGGCCCGCGCGGTCGAGGACCGCACCGGGATGCGCGAACGGCTGATGGCCTTCTGGCGCGACCATTTCACCGTGCAGGGCAAGCGCCGGCAGGATGTCGCGCTGGCCTGCTCGCATGCCGAATCGGCGGTGCGCCCCTATATCGCGACCAGCTTCCCCGAGATGCTGCGCGCGGCGACGCTGCATCCGATGATGCTGCTCTATCTCGACCAGGCGACGAGCTTCGGCCCGGATTCGGTGCTGGCGAAGAAGCGCCCCGACCGCAATCTCGGGCTGAACGAGAACCTCGCGCGCGAGCTGATGGAGCTGCATACGCTCGGCGTGAATGGCAGCTACACGCAGGATGACGTGCGCCAGTTGGCCGAGCTGCTGACCGGGTTGCGGGTGCGGCTGGGCGAGGGGATGGATTTCGAGCCGAAGCTCGCCGAGCCCGGCGCCGAACATGTGCTCGGCCGCGACTGGGGCGGCGATCCGGCGAAGCTTTCGGATATCGAGGCGGTGCTGACCACGCTCGCGCTGCACCCCGACACCGCGCGGCACCTGTCGCAAAAGCTTGCCGTGCATTTCGTCGGCCCCGAGCCCGACGCCGCGCTGACCGGCGCGATGGCGGAGGCCTATCTCGGTGCGAAAGGGGCGCTGCTGCCGGTCTATGAGGTGCTGCTCTCCCATCCCGCGGCGCTTGGCGAGAGTTTCGTCAAAGTGCGGCAACCCTTCGATTTTCTCGCCACCGGGATGCGCGCGCTCGGCCTCGACGGGCAGGCGGTGATGGCGTTCGACGGCGCGCAGATGCGCCGCTTCGGCTATTGGCCGCTGCGCGACATGGGGCAGAAATGGCTTGCCCCGCCCGGGCCGAACGGCTGGCCCGAGGAGAGCGCGGAATGGATCGCGCCGCAGCAGCTTTCGGCGCGGATCAACTGGGCGCTGCGTGCGCCGCGGGGCCTGACCGGTGCGGTGCCGGAGCCGGTGCCCTTTGCCGCCTCCGCGCTGGGCGCGCGGCTGAGCGAAAGCGTCGCGCAGGCCGTGCCGCGCGCCGAGACAAAGGCCGAGGGGGTTGCCCTCGTGCTGGCCTCCGCCGAGCTGAACAGGAGATAGGCCGATGATTTCTCGACGTTTCTTCCTTCAGGGCGCGGCCATTGCCGGCTGTTCGGCGGCGGCCCATCCGCTGATGAGCACGGTCACCCTGGCCGCGGCGCCGGGCGATCGGCGGCTTGTCGTCATCATTCTGCGCGGGGCGATGGACGGGCTCGACATCGTGCAGCCCTATGGCGATCCGCTGCTCGCGCAGCTGCGCCCCGATTTTGCGGTGGGCCCCGCGAAGGGGGCGCATGACCTCGACGGCTTCTTCGCGCTGAACCCGATCATGGGCGATCTGATGCCGATGTGGGCGGCGGGCGAGCTTGGCTTTGCCCATGCCGTCTCCACCCCCTATCGCGACAAGCGCAGCCATTTCGACGGGCAGGACATGCTCGAGGCGGGCACCGGCATGGATGTGCCGCTCGCGCTGGTGCGCGACGGCTGGCTCAACCGGCTGTTGCAGAACATGCCCGGGGTGCGCGCCGAGACCGCCTATTCGGTCGGGGGCGACGAGCTGAAGGTGCTCGAGGGCAAGGCCCCCTCGATGAGCTGGGCGCCCGATGCCTGGCTTGGCCTGTCGGCGCAGGGGCGGCTGCTGCTCGACCAGATCTATCACGACGATCCGCTGTTCCGCGATGCCGCGACGCAGGCGGTGGCGATCAGCGGCGAGACCGCGGACGAGACCGACGAGGCGATGTTGCCGGGCGAGGCGGCGGCGGCGGGGATGAAGGCGGGCGGCAAGGCGCCGGCCGGCAAGGCCGATCCCGATGCGCCCCCGGCGGAGGATCCGCTCGCGAAATTCGCGGCCGGGCGGCTGCGCGGCGAAAGCCGGATCGCGGCCTTCTCGCTCAACGGCTGGGACACGCACCGGGCGCAATCCTCGGTGATCCGCTCCCCGGCGCGGCAGCTGGTGGCGATGCTCACCACGCTGAAGAAGGAGCTTGGCCCGGTCTGGGGCGAGACGCTGGTGCTTGCGATGACGGAATTCGGCCGCACCGCGCGGCAGAACGGTTCGCTCGGCACCGATCACGGCACCGGCGGGGCGATGGTGATGGCGGGCGGCGCGCTGAAAGGTCGCAAGGTCTATGGCAAATGGCCGGGGCTGAGCGATGCCGAGCTCTACGCCGGGCGCGACCTGATGCCGACCGCGGATATCCGCGCCTATGCGGGCTGGGCGCTTTCGGGGATGTTCGGCACCTCGCGGTCGCTTCTCGAGGAGACGGTCTTCCCGGGGCTCGATCTCGGAACGGACCCGAAATTCCTGGCCTGAGCGGGCTGGTTCCGGCGTGATCGCGCCGGAACCGATTGATTTCAGGCGAAGAAATGCGTCCAGGCGGTGCCGCCGATCGCCACGGCGAGGCTGAGCGCGCCAAGGCTGAACACCGTCCAATGCGTCGCCTCGATGAGGCGGTCGTTGCTGAAGATGCGGATCGCGTGGTCTTTCATTCTCGTCTCCGGGCAGCGGGATAGGGGCAATCTCGCGTCGAATTGCGGCAGCTTTCGGGAGGGAATCGTGCGCTTTGGCGGCGATTGCCTGCGCGCGCGCGCCACGCTAGCGTGAGGCAAACGGAGGAGCAGCCATGGCGGAACGCGCAGTCGGAGAGATCGTCGAAAACTGGGTCGCGCCGCGTCTGCCCGATGCGCCGGTGCTCGAGGGGCGCTGGGCCCGGCTCGAGCGGCTCGAGGAGCGCCATGCCCATGCGCTCTTTCGCGCCAATGCCGAGGATGACGCGATCTGGGATTACCTGCCCTATGGGCCGTTCCCCTCCGAGGTCGGATATATGCGCTGGGTCAAGGACATGGCCGGCGCGCGCGATCCGTTCTTCTATGCGGTGACCGACCGCGAGAGCGGGCTCGCAGGTGGCGTGATGTCCTATCTGCGCATCACCCCGGAGGTCGGCGTGATCGAGCTCGGCCATATCAACCTCTCCCCCCGGCTGCAGCAGACGCGCGCCGCGACCGAGGCGATGATCCTGATGATCGCCTGGGCCTTCGAGGCGGGCTATCGTCGTTTCGAATGGAAATGCGACGCGCTGAACCTGCCCTCGCGCCGCGCGGCGGAGCGGCTCGGGCTCAGCTACGAAGGCACCTTCCGGCAGGCGACGATCGTGAAGGGGCGCAACCGCGACACCGCCTGGTTTGCCGCGACCGACAAGGATTGGCCGGCGTTGCAGGTGGCCTATGACGCCTGGCTCGACCCGGCGAATTTCGACGCCGAGGGGGGGCAGCGGGAGCGGCTCTCCGATCTCACCCGCCTCGTGCGCGTGTCGTCCGATCCGGTGCTGGCCGGGCGCTGAGCCGCGGCTCAGAACCCCGCGGCAGCGGCGAGCCGGTCCTGCACGATGCCCGAAAGCCGCGAGATCGCCGCCGGTTCGGGGGCGCGGCCAAGTTCCTCCGCCGCGGTCTCCAGCGCGGGGTCGCGCGCGGAGCGGGCGATGCCGGTGAGGAAATGCGCGACGTAATCGGTCGCGGCGCGGTCATGCGCGGCGGCGAGCACCTCGGCGACATGGTGCAGATCGTCGCGCAGCGCGAGCGGATCGGGCAGGATCAGGTCATCCTTCACCAGATGCGGCCCGTTCGGGCGATTGCCGTCCTGCAGGATCTGCAGCACCACCTGCTGGAACCGGGTGAGCGATTCGAGCGGCTTGGCGAGGAAGGCATCGGCGCCGGCGAGCATCGCCTCCGCTTCGGCATTCGGATCGCCCGAGAGGCCGAGCACGGCGGGCACCGGCGCGGCCATCGCCTTCACCTCGCGGATCAGATCGGCGCCCGACCCGTCGGGCAGGCCCATGTCGACGACGACCACCCCGGGGCGATAGGTCTGCAGATGACGATGCGCCGAGCGCAGGCAATCGGCGCGTCGGATCCGCGCGCCCGAGCGCAGACAGAGCAATCGCATCGCCTCCGAGGCGAAGCGGCTGTCTTCCACCAGCAGCACGGTCAGCCCGATGAGGGGGCGGTCCACCGTGGCAGGGCGGGAGGCGAGGAATGGGGTCAGATCGTCGGTCATGGTTTCACCTCGGCTCTTAGGACGATTCGGGTTCCTTTCCGGAATCGGGTTCACGGGAAGTAAACAGCCCATTTGGCTAACGGCGGGTTAATGGCCCCGGCCTCATCGCGCTTGCATCACGCCCCCGCGGCCCCTATCCCAAGGGGAGCAAATGGAGGCCCCCATGATCGGACGTCTGAACCATGTCGCCATCGCTGTCCCCGACCTCGAGGCGGCATCGGCGCAATACCGCGACACCCTTGGCGCGAAGGTGAACCCGCCGCAGGACGAGCCGGACCACGGCGTCACCGTGGTTTTCATCGAACTGCCGAACACCAAGATCGAGCTGCTTTATCCGCTGGGCGAGAATTCCCCGATCCAGGGCTTCCTCGACAAGAACCCCTCGGGCGGCATCCACCACATGTGCTTCGAGGTCGACGACATCCTCGCCGCGCGCGACAAGCTCAAGGCGGAGGGCGCGCGCGTGCTCGGCAGCGGCGAGCCGAAGATCGGCGCCCATGGCAAGCCTGTGCTCTTCCTGCACCCGAAGGATTTCAACGGCTGCCTGATCGAGCTCGAGCAGGTCTGATGAACCTCACCGGCGGCATCGTCCTTTTCGCCGTGATCTGGTTCATGGTGTTTTTCGTGGTGCTGCCGATCCGCTTCAAAAGCCAGGAGGAGGCGGGCGAGGTCGTTCCCGGCACGCCCCCCTCCGCCCCTGCCGACGCGCAGATCGGGCGCAAGGCGAAGATCACCACGCTGATCGCGGTGCCGATCTGGGCGGCGCTGGCCGGGGTGATCCTGTTCGGCGGGCTCACCATCCACGACATCGACTTCTATCACCGGCTGCACGACTGAGGCCGGCGCGAAATTTCACGGGGGTCGGGATTATTCCCGGCCCCCGGTCGTTTTCCTTGTGGTCTCAACAGGGAGAGCTGACCATGAAACGGATTGCGATGACGGTTGCGGCGATGCTGATGGCGGGGGCGGCGTTGGCCGATCCCGCGAGCGTGGCGGAAACCGCGAAGGGCAAGACCTTCGTCGACGCGAAAGGCATGACGCTTTACACTTTCGACAAGGACGCGGGCGGCAAATCGGCCTGCAACGGCCCCTGCGCCACGAACTGGCCGCCGCTTCTGGCGGAGGGCGATGCGATGGCGATGGGGGAGTGGACCGTGATCACCCGCGACGATGGCGCGAAGCAATGGGCCTATGACGGCAAGCCGCTTTACACCTGGGCGAAGGACGCGAAGCCGGGCGACATCACCGGCGACGGGTTCAACGGCGTCTGGCATGTCGCGCAGCCCTAAGCGATGACCAGCGCGCGCAACCGGCACCTGATCGAGGCGCAGATCCCCGCGCTGCGCCGCTTCGCCCATGCGCTGGCGCGCGATGCGGCGCTGGCGGATGACCTCGTGCAGGAGTGCCTGTTGCGCGCGCTTTCGCGCTGGCATCTGTTGCGCAGCGGGCCCGAGCTGCGGGCCTGGCTGTTTAGGGTGCTGCGCAACCTTTACATCGACACGCTGCGCCGGCAGGGGCGGCGCGGCGGGCCGAGCCTCGATCTCGTGCCCGAGCCGGTGGCGCCGGGCAGCGCCGAGGGGGCGATCGAGCTCACCGAGGTGCTCGCCGCGCTCTGGCGCCTGCCGATCGAACAGCGCGAGGCGATCCTGCTCGTCGGTGTCGAGGGCTTCGGCTACGAGGAAGCGGCGGGGATTGCGGGGGTGCCGCTGGGCACGCTGATGTCGCGGCTCGCGCGCGGGCGCGCCGCACTGCGGGCGCTGACCGGACGCGAGGAGAAGAGGGCGACGCCCGGGGCGCCGGGCGGATTGCGGAGGGTGAAATGAGTGGCAACTTTTCTCAGGCCGAGATCCAGGCCTTTCTCGACGACCGGCTGGCGCCGGAGCGCCGCGCCGCGCTCGAGGCGCATCTCGCCGCCGACCCGGATCTGCGCGCGGTGCTTGACGCACAGGCCGCGGATCTGGCCGCCCTGCGCGCGGCGCTCGCGCCGAAGGCGGCGGAGCCGGTGCCCGACCGGCTGAGCCTCACCGCGCTCGAGGCAGGCCTCGCGCGCCGCCAGGGCGCGGGGCTGCGCCGGATCGCCGCCGGGGTTCTGATTTTCGCGCTGGGCCTTGGCGCGGGCCTCGGCCTTGCGCCGCGGGGCGCTGCGCCCGCCGCGGGCGAGGCCCGGCTTACGAATGAGGCGCAGCTTGCCTATGCGGTCTATTCGGTCGAGGTCGCGCATCCGGTCGAGGTTTCGGCGGCCGAGCAGGATCATCTGATGGCCTGGCTCTCGAAACGGCTCGGCCGCAAGCTTATCGCGCCGGATCTCTCCGCGCAGGGCTTTGCGCTGATGGGCGGGCGGCTTTTGCCGGCAGACAGCGGCCCGGCCGCGCAGCTGATGTATGAGGATGCCTCGGGCCGGCGCGCGACGCTTTACATTGCCGCGGTGGCGGGCAAGGAAAGCGCCTTCCGCTTTGCCGAAGGGCCGGATGGGGTGTCGAGCCTCACCTGGCTCGACGGCGGTTATGGCTGCGCGATCTCGGCGCCGATGGGGCGCGCGGCGCTCTGGCCGCTGGCCGAGGCCGCCTATCGCGCGCTGTCGCTGTAATCGCGCCGCGCGAGCGCGTGGAATAGGTGGGTGAAGGCCGCGGCCCCCACCACCGGCACCACGAGGTTGAGGAGCGGCACGGCGAGCGGCACCGCCATCAGCGCGCCCGCCGCCCAGACGGTGAGCTTGTTGCGCTGATAGAATGCCATCGCCTGCGGCTTGTCCATCCGCCGGAAGGCCGCCATCTGGAAATACTCGCGCCCGAGCAGATAGCCGTTCAGCCCGAAGAATAGCAGCGGCGCGAAGGGGATCACGAAAGGGTAGATGATCAGCGCGATCAGGTTCGCGCCGAGCACCACGCCGAAGAAGCGCATCGTGTCGCCCAGCCCCTCGACGAAGCCCATCGGGCGCACCTTCGGCAGGGTCGGATAATGTTCCGCCTCGACCATCTCGGCCACGTCCTCGAGGAAGAACCCGGTGAAGGCGGAGGCGACCGGCACCATCAGGAAGATCGAGGCGACGAGCATCAGCCCAAAGCTGGCCCAGCCCGCGGCGGCATGGAGAAAGCTCACCGGCCCGATCCAGGGCAGGGTGATCGTGTCGGGCAGCAGGAGATCGGCAAGCCCGGTCAGCGCCAGGAACAGCGCGACGAACAGGCCCAGCGCAAGCGCCACGCCGATCGCGAGGATCTTCATCGCGCCGGGGCGCATCAGGTCGCCCCAGCCGCGCAGGTAAGATGTCAGGATCATGCGGTCATCCACGTGACGATCTCGCCCAGAACCGGGCGCGGGCGTTCGGGCGGGGCGGCTTTCTCGGTGCCGATATGGATCAGCCCGGCAACCCATTCGCCCTCCTGCAGGCCAAAGGCGGGGGCGGCGAAACGGAGATCGTGCGCGACCCAGCCGGTAAGCCAGCTCGCCCCCCAACCGGCGGCAAGCGCGGCATTGACGAGGCTCACCCCGGCCGCGCCGACCGAAAGGGTCTGCTCGATCTCGGGCACCTTCTCGCTCTGCTTCGGCACCGCGATCAGCGCGATGCAAAGCGGGCTTTGCGCGAATTGGCCCACGCCCTTCGCCGCGACATCCTCGGGCAGGCCATGGTTCGCGGCAAAGACCGCGGCATCATCGGCAAGCCGCTCGAGCGCGGGCTTCTCGATCACCACGAAACGCCAGGGCTCGAGCTTGCCGTGATCGGGCACGCGGGCGGCGGCGGTGAGGATCTCGGTGATCCCGTCGCGATCGGGGGCCGGCGCGGTTAGCATCTTCGGCGGGCGCGAGCGGCGCGTGAGCAGGAAGCGCAGCGCCTCCTCGTTGCGGAGGGCGGGGTTGATCGTGTCGGGGGAAATGGTCATCGCGGGTCTCCTGTCGCCTCCGATGTGGGCCGGGGCGCGGGCGATTGCAAGCGTCAGAGCCCGAATTCGGCGGCGAGCGCGCCGATGTAATCGCTCACCCCGGCGACCCAGCGCGCGCCCGGCTGACGCGCCCCGATCGTCGCGCCGAGCGGGTCGGGGGCACTTGCGCTGGCGCCCGAGAGCGCCTCGATCACCGCATGGCCGCAGAACGGCACATGCACCTCGGAATAGCCGCCCTCATGCACCAGAGCGAGGCGCCCGCCGCAAAGCGCCCCGGCCGCGGCCATCGCGCGATGGGTGAGCGCGCGATAGCTTTCGCCGCGCAAAAGCATCCGGCCGAGCGGATCCATCGCGGAGGCGTCGAAGCCGCAGGCGATCACGATCGCCTCGGGCGCGTGGCGGGCGAGGGCCGGGGCGACGATCCGGTCCCAGACCTCGAGATAGCTTTCCTCGCCGCAGCCGGGCGGCAGCGGGACGTTGATGTTCGCCCCCTCCGCGCCGCGCGTCAGCACGCCGCCGGTGTCGAGCGGATAGTTGAACTCCTGATGGATCGAGAGCGTCAGCACCCGCGGATCGTCGAGAAAGATCGCCTCCGTGCCATTGCCGTGATGCACGTCCCAGTCGACGACGGCGATGCGTTGCACCAGCCCCGCCGCCTGCGCCGCGCGGATCGCGATGGCGATGTTGTTCAGCAGGCAGAACCCGTTCGGCCAGTCGGGCAGGCAGTGATGCCCGGGCGGGCGCGAGAGCGCATAGGCGTTCTCCGCCCGCCCTTCGAGCACGGCGAAAAGCGCGGCCTTCGCCAGCCCCGCGGAAAGCGCCGCGATCTCGTAGCCGCCCGGACCGAAGGGCGCGCGCAGGCCCAGCTCGCCGCCGCTGCGGTCCGAGGCGGCCTTGAAGGCATCGAGATAGCGATCGGGATGCACGCGGGCGAGATCCTCGCGCGTCGCGGCCGGCGCCGAGCCGGCATCGACCTCGGCCAGAAGCCCGGTCACCCGCATCAGGTTCAGAAGGCGCCGCTTCGTCTCCGGGCTCTCGGGCAGGCCGCCGCCGGGCTGCACGAGCCCCCCCACCGGCAGCGTCAGCGCGTAATTCCCGCCGCCGTGCCAGAAACATCTCTCGTCATGGAAAAAGGCGGTGCGCATGGATTTCCCCCTCGCCCGGAACTATGAGGAAAGGATGACCGAGCTGAGCCATCTTGCCAAGAGCGGCGCGGAGATCGCGCTGCGCGTCACGCCGAAAGCCTCGCGCAATGCGATCGTCGCGGGCGAGGAGGGCTTGCGCGCCTATGTCACCGTGGTGCCCGAGGACGGCAAGGCGAATGCGGCGGTGGCGAAACTGCTCGCGAAGGCACTCGGCATCGCGAAGACGCGGCTCACGCTCGTGCGCGGCCAGACCTCGCGCGACAAGGTCTTCCGCATCGACTGAGCGGGCCGGGCAGGGGCGCCGCCCCTCCTGGCCTGACGGTCCGTTCACCCCGGGATATTTCCGCACTTCGGAAGCCCGTTTCCAAAGTGCCCAAATATCCCGGGGGGCTCCGCAGGAGCGGGGGCAGCGCCCCCTCGACCGCTTGGCACGGGCGCGGATGCCGTCTTCTACAGAGCGGAAATATCCCGGGGGACGGCGCAGCCGGGGGGCAGCGCCCCCGCGCCGGCGCCCAAGCTCAGGTCGCGTCGGGCTGGCGCAGCCGGTAGACGCCCTCGGGCAGGTTCAGCGCAGCGGCGAGTTCGCGCAGCTGCGCATGGGAGAACACGACGCGCACGACCTGGTCGGTCTGGTCGTCGAGCTGTTCGAGCACGACGCAATCCTCGAAGGACTGGATCGTGATGTCCTCCTGCAGGTAGTCGCGCGGATCGTCCCCCTCGTCGACGAGGGTGATCACGGTGGCGTCGAATTCGTGCTCGATGGTAAACATGTCCCCATGCTAGCGCGCCGGCGGGCGCACGCAAGCCAAACATTTCGGTGAAGCCGCATGCGCCCCCTAGGCGTCGGCGTGCCGGGGTTGTAGCATCCCGCCCATGGCCCTTTTCCGCCCCGCATCGAGATGATCGCTTTCCTTCGCCACCGCTTTGCCCTCGTTGCGCTGCCGCTGCTGCTTGCCGCCTGCGAGGCGCCGATGCCCAGCACGCGCCCGGCGCCGGTCACCCCGGCCGCGCCGGTGGTGAGTTCGGAAGCGCGCGACCTCTCGCCGCGCCAGGCGGCGGCGAATTTCGTCGCCGTGGCCGAGGCGATGGAGCCGAAGATCGAGGCGGAATGCCGCGCCCGCACCAAGGGCGCGCGCGATTGCGATTACCGGATCATGGTCGACGATCGCCCCGATCCCGATCCGAACGCCTTCCAGACGCTCGACAAGCAGGGCCGCCCGATCGTCGCCTTCAACCTCGCGCTGATCGCGCAGGCGCGCAACCGCGACGAGCTCGCCTTCGTCATGGGGCATGAGGCGGCGCATTACATCCTCGGCCATCTCGAGGCGAAATCGGCCGATGCCTCGGCCGGGGCGCTGATCCTCGGCGTGCTCGCGGCGGCCTCGGGCGGGGATGCGGCCGATATTTCCCATGCGCAGAACGTGGGGGCCAATGTCGGCTCGCGCGCCTATTCGAAGGAATACGAGCTGCAGGCCGACCGGCTCGGCGCGATCATCGCCTGGGACGCGGGCTACGACCCGGAAAAGGGCGCGCAGTTCTTCCTGCGCATCGCCGATCCGGGCGACGCCTTCCTCGGCACCCATCCGGCCAATGCCGCCCGTATCGCAATCGTGCGCAAGACCGTGGCCGAGCTCAAGGCGGGCGAGATCTGAGCGGGAACCGGTGGCCGGTCGCACGCATTGCCCTGCAAGGGGGCAGGCGATGATGAACATGTCGAAAGGGCGCTGGCGGCTGAGCCGGCTGATGCGCCAGATCTGGGTGCCGGTCGCCCTGATGGGGGTGCTCGCGCTTGTCACCGCGCTTGGGGCCGCCGTGATCGGGCGCGCCCTCCCCGAAGGGGCGGTGACGAAGATCGGCGCCGATGCGGTGCTGACGATCCTGCAGATCATCGCCTCGTCGATGCTTGCCGTCACCACCTTCTCGCTCTCGATCATGGTCAGCGCCTTTGGTTCGGCGGCCAGCGGGGCGACGCCGCGCGCGCTTGCGCTGCTGCAATCGGACCGCACGACGCAGCGGGTGCTGGCCTGTTTCATCGGCGCCTTCGTCTATGCCATCGTCGGCATCATCGCGCTGCAGACGCGGATCTACGGCGAGGCCGGGCGCTTCGTGCTTTTCGTCGTCACCCTGGGCGTGATCGCGCTGGTGATCGGCATGCTTCTGCGCTGGGTGCAGCATCTCACCGTCTTCGGTCTGCTCTCCGACACGATCTCGCGCGTCGAGCGCGCCGCCGCCGCGGCGATCGCCGAACGCGCGGCCGATCCGCGGCTGGGCTGCGCGCGCTGGCAGCAGGTGCCGCCCGGCGCCTTCGAGGTGCGGGCGGCGCGCACCGGTCATGTGCAGCATCTCGACACCGCGCAGCTGCAGGCCGTCGCGGCGCGGCAGGGCTGCCGGATCTGGGTGCTGGCCGAGCCGGGCAGCTTCGTGCATCCGGCGCGCGCGCTGCTTGCCTGCGACGCGCTGCCGGGCGATGCGGAGGCGCGCCGCGCGCTCGAGGAGGCGCTGCGCGCGGCCTTCACCATCGCCCATGCCCGCAGCCATGACCAGGATCCGCGCTTCGGCCTCATCACGCTGGCCGAGATCGCCTCGCGCGCGCTCAGCCCCGCGGTGAACGACCCGGGCACTGCGCTCGACATCCTGTCGCGGCTGGCGCGGGTGCTGGGCGAATGGCGTCCGGCGCCGCTGCCCGAGCTGCGCCATGACCGGGTGTTCCTGGCCGAGCTCGCGCCCGAGGCGCTGTTGCGCGACGCCTTCCATGCGATCGGGCGCGATGGCGCGGCGATGATCGAGGTGGCGCTGCGGCTGCAGCAGGTGCTGGCTGCGCTGGCGGCGATCGCGCCGCGCGATTTCGCCCCGGCCGCCGCGGTGCAGGCGCACCGTGCGGCGGAATTCGCCGCGGCGGCGCTGCTGCTCGAGGAGGATCGCGCCCGGATCGCGGCGCTTGCGGAACGAACGGCGCAGGGGGCTTGATCTGAATCATGGCATCCCGGGGCTCTGGCGGCGAATGTGCCGCCGAAGCCACCGGAAGGGACTGCGATGTTCGGACTGAAAACACTCAACCGTCATGCCGCCTTGATGAATCGCATGGCGCAGGTGCTTGGCGTCGATCTCACCGAGGCGATGGCGAAGCGGCATCTCTCGGGCGACGAATGGCGCGAGGCGGTGATCCGCTGCACCAGCTGCTGCGATCCGGAAAGCTGCCAGCACTGGCTTGCCGATCACGATGCGCCCGAGGCGCATGACGGCGAGGCGACGGCCGAGGTCGCGCCGGAATATTGCAACAACCGGCTGATGATGGCGCGGCTGCGCGCGATCCTGACGGAGGAACCGGAGGCCCCGCTGGCCTGAGCGAAGGAGGAGAGGATGGGTGTTCAGGGCAATCTCGATCTGCATTTCTGGATCACCCGCGGCATGGCGCGGCGGATGGGGGTGAACCTGAGCGAGGCGATGCATGAGGGGCTGCTCAGCCAGGCGGATTTCGCGGCGATGATCACCCGCTGCCGCAGCTGCCCGGGCGCCGCGGGATGCCTTGAATTCCTTTCCGAACGGTCGGGGCCGGCCGAGGGGGCGCCCGACTGGTGCCGGAACGCGGCGCTGTTGCGCGATCTCGGCACGCTGCACTGAGCGCCCGCGGATAGACGGTTTCAGGGGCGCTTCGGCGCCCTTCGTTTTCTTCGAATGTGTTTCTTTTTCTGCAATTGGCAGGGCTGCTTGCGCGGGTTAGCCTGCGGGAAGGACGGATCGCGGGAGACGGGCATGCAGAGGATCGCGGCAGAATTTGCACGATTCCGGATGAAGGTGATCTGGTCCTGTAACGGCTGGCGCGCGGCCTGGGGCAGCGAGCGGTCGCTGCGGCAATGGGCCTGGGCGCAGGCGGTCTCGGTCGCGCTGGCACTTGTGCTGCCGCTAAGCCCGGGCGAGCGCGCCCTGGTGATCGCGCTCGGCTTTGCGGTGATCGCCGCGGAGCTGGGCAATACCGCGATCGAGACGATCGTCGACCGCATCAGCCCCGGCTCGTCCGAGATGGCGCGCAAGGCGAAGGATTGCGGATCGGCGATGGTGATGGTGACGGCGATTGCCGCGGGCAGCGCCTGGGTGACGGTATTGATCGGTTAGGCGGGGCGCGCGCCGCGTGGCGGGTGATCCAGATCAAGCACAGCGAACAGGGGCGGGCGTAGGGTCTGCCGGCAGCAGGAGCGGAGACGACGATGAGCACCAGGCTTCGGGATTTCACGCCATCGGTCGATCTGACCCAGTCGCGGGCGGCGGGGCCGGTGCGCGCACAGCTGCCGCATTACGTCACGCTCACGCCGCCCTGCGCCGCCGCCTGTCCCGCGGGCGAGGACATCCGCGGCTGGCTCTCGCTCGCGCAGGCGGGGCGCTACCGCGAGGCCTGGGAGCGGCTCACCGCGGAAAACCCGATGCCCGCGGTGCATGGCCGCGTCTGCTATCATCCCTGCGAGGGCGGCTGTAACCGTGGCGAGGTCGACGCGCCGGTCTCGATCCACGCGGTCGAGCGGTTCCTGGGCGACATGGCCACGCGCGAGGGCTGGAGCTTTTCCAAGATCGCGGCGGAGACCGGCAAGCGCGTGCTGATCGTCGGCGCGGGGCCGGCGGGGCTTTCGGCGGCCTACCACCTCGCCCGCCTCGGCCATACGGTCGAGATCCGCGAGGCCGGGCCGGTCGCCGGCGGCATGATGCATTTCGGCATTCCCGCCTACCGCATGCCGCGCGCGGAACTTGCGGCGGACGTCGCGCGCATCGTGGCGCTGGGCGTCACCATCACCCTGAACCACAAGGTCGAGGATCTGGCGGCCGAAAAGGCGGCGGGGGGCTTCGATGCGGTCTTCCTCGCGATCGGGGCGGGGCAGGGCAAGCATGTCGAGATCCCCGAGCGCGACGCGGCGAAGGTGCTCGATGCGGTGAACCTGCTGCATGAGACCTCGGCCGAGGCGCCGCCGCTTCTGGGCCGTCGCGTCGTCGTCTATGGCGGCGGCAACACCGCGATGGATGCCGCGCGCACCGCGCGCCGTCTGGGCGCGACCGAGACGATCATCGTCTATCGCCGCGACCGCGCGCATATGCCCGCCCATGATTTCGAGGCCGACGAGGCGCTCGAAGAGGGGGTGAAGATCCGCTGGCTGACCACGATCACCGAGATTTCGGGCAGCGATCTGACCGTCGAGCGGATGGAGCTTGACGAGGCCGGCAAGCCGCGCCCGACCGGGGAAGTCGAGACGCTGAGCGCCGATGCGGTGGTGCTGGCGCTTGGCCAGCAAAGCGACACCGGGTTTCTGCGCAAGGTGGCGGGGCTCGATTTCACCGCCGATGGCGCGCTGGTCGTCGATGCGCAGATGATGACCGGCGCGGCGGGGATCTTTGCCGGCGGCGACATGGTGCCCGACCGGCAATCGGTGACGATCGCCACGGGCCATGGCAAGCGCGCCGCGCGCCATATCGACGCCTTCCTGCGCGGCGGGACTTACGCGCCCCCCGATCCCGCGCCCGTCGTCGGCTTCGGCATGCTGCATCTGCCGGTCTATTCCGACGCCGAGCGCGCCGCGCAAAGCGCGCTCGAACAGGCGCAACGGATGGGCGGTTTCACCGAGATCGTCGCCGGGCTGTCGGAGCGCGAGGCAAGCCGCGAGGCGAGCCGCTGCTATTCCTGCGGCGCCTGCTACGAATGCGACAATTGCTATGCCGCCTGCCCCGAGGAGGCGATCGTGAAACGCGGCCCCGGGCGCGGCTATGTGATCGACACGGTGCGCTGTACCGGCTGCGCCACCTGCGCCGAACAATGCCCCTGCCATGCGCTTGAAATGCAGCCCGAGGAGGCGCCCCATGCGTGACGACGTGATCCGCGCGAGCGTGCCCGAGCGCGCCACGATGGACGGCAATGCCGCCGTCGCCCATATCGCCTATCGGGTGAACGAGGTCTGCTCGATCTACCCGATCACGCCCTCCTCGCCGATGGCGGAGCTTGCCGACGAATGGACGGCGAAGGGCATCCGCAACATCTGGGGCAATATCCCCGTCATTCAGGAAATGCAGTCGGAGGCGGGGGCCGCCGGTGCCGTGCATGGCGCGCTGCAGGCCGGCGCGATGACGACGACCTTCACCGCGTCGCAGGGGCTGATGCTGATGATCCCGAACATGTTCAAGATCGCGGGGGAGCTTACCCCCTCGGTCTTCCATGTCGCGGCGCGCGCGCTTGCCACCCATGCGCTCTCGATCTTCGGCGATCATTCGGACGTGATGGCGGTGCGCTCGACCGGCTTCGCCATGCTCGCCTCGAATTCGGTGCAGGAAGCGCATGACATGGCGCTGGTCGCGCAGGCGGCGACGCTGCGCGCGCGCGTGCCCTTCGTGCATTTCTTCGACGGGTTCCGCACCTCGCATGAGGTCAACACGCTCGAGCTTATCCCCGATGCGCAGATCCGCGCGATGATCGACGACGATCTCGTGCGCGCGCATCGCGCCCGGGCGCTCAATCCGGAAAACCCCTGCGTGCGCGGCACGGCGCAGAACCCCGATGTGTTCTTCCAGGGGCGCGAGGCGGCGAACCGCTACCACGACGCGGTGCCCGGCATCGTCGCTGCGGAGATGGCGAAGCTCGGCCAACTGACCGGGCGCGCGTATCACCTTTTCGACTATGTCGGCGCGCCGGATGCGGAGCGGGTGATCGTGGTGATGGGATCGGGCGCCGAGGTGGTGATCGAGACGGTCGAACATCTGACCGCGGTGGGCGAGAAAGTCGGCGCGGTGATCGTGCGGCTCTATCGCCCCTTTGCCGGCGCGGCCTTCCTCGGCGCGCTGCCCGCGAGCGTGCGCAAGATCGCCGTGCTCGACCGCACGAAGGAGCCGGGCGCGACCGGTGAGCCGCTTTATCTCGACGTGGTCACCACGCTCGCCGAGGGCCTTGCCACTGGTGCGCGTGCGACGATGCCGCGGGTGGTTGGTGGGCGCTACGGGCTTTCGTCGAAGGATTTCGACCCCTCGCAGGTGAAGGCGATCTTTGACGAGCTGATGAAGGACGCGCCGAAACAGGGCTTCACCGTCGGCATCACCGATGACGTGACGCATCTGAGCCTGCCCTCGGCGCCCGGTTTCGACACCGAACCCGACAGCGTCGTGCGCGCCGTTTTCTACGGGCTCGGCGCCGATGGCACGGTGGGGGCGAACAAGAACTCGGTGAAGATCCTCGCCGAGGATGCGGGCCGTTTCGCGCAGGGCTATTTCGTCTATGACAGCCACAAATCCGGCGCGCAGACCGTCTCGCATCTGCGCTTCGGCCCGCAGCCGATCCGCGCGCCCTACCTGATCCGGCAGGCGAGTTTCGTCGCCTGCCACCAGTTCCATTTCGTGATGAAGACCGATGTGCTGAAGCTCGCCGCCCCCGGCGCGACCTTCCTGCTCAATTCGCCCTTCGACCCCGAAAAGGTCTGGGGCCGGCTGCCGCGCGCGATGCAGGAGACGATCATCGCGAAGAAGCTGCGCTTCTTCGTGATCGACGCGAACCGCGCCGCGCGCGAGGTGGGGCTGGGCCGGCGCACGAACACCATTTTGCAGACCTGTTTCTTCGCGCTCTCGAACGTGCTCCCGCGCGAGGCGGCGATCGCGAAGATCAAGGCCGCGATCCAGAAGACCTATGGCCGCAAGGGCCGCCGCATCGTCGAGCAGAACTGGGCCGCGGTCGATGGCGCGCTCGAACGGCTGCACGAGGTTGCGGTGCCCGCGAAGGCCACAAGCGATTTCGAGCGGCCCCCGGCGGTGCCCGCCAGTGCGCCCGAATTCGTGCGCCGCGTCACAGCGCCGATGATGGCCGACGAGGGCGACGATATCCCCGTGAGCCTCGTGCCGGCGGATGGCACTTTCCCCTCCGGCACGGCGGCCTGGGAAAAGCGCAACGTCGCCGACGAGGTGCCGGTCTGGCGGTCGGACATGTGCATCCAGTGCGGCCAGTGTTCCTTCGTCTGCCCGCATAGCGTGATCCGCGCGAAATATTACGACGATGCCCTGCTCGACACCGCGCCCGAAGCGTTCAAATCGGCGCCGGTCAATGCGCGCGGCTACCCCGGCGCGCGCTTCACGCTGCAATTCTACGTCGAGGATTGCACCGGCTGCGGGTTGTGCATCGAGGCCTGCCCGGCGGTGAGCGCCTCGGAGCCGGGGATCAAGGCGATCAACCTCGAACCCAAGGAACCGCTGGTCGAGGCGGAACGCGAAAACATCGCCTTCTTCGAGCGGCTGCCGGTGAACGACCGCTCGCGCGTCGATTTCGCCAATGTCCGCGGCGTGCAGTTCCTCGAGCCGCTCTTCGAATTCTCCGGCGCCTGCGCCGGCTGCGGCGAGACGCCCTATGTGAAGCTGCTCAGCCAGCTGTTCGGCGACCGGCTGATGGTGGCGAATGCCACCGGCTGCTCCTCGATCTACGGCGGCAACCTGCCGGTCACGCCCTGGTCGAAGAACGCCGAGGGGCGTGGCCCGGCCTGGGCGAATTCGCTTTTCGAGGACAATGCCGAATTCGGCCTCGGCTTCCGGCTCGCCGCGGACAAGCATCTCGGCCTCGCGCAGGATCTCGCCCGCGATCTTGCGCCGAAACTGGGCGAAGAGCTTGTCACCGAGATCCTCGCTGCGCCGCAGATCGCCGAAAGCGAGATCCGGGCGCAGCGCGAGCGTGTGGCGCTCCTGAAAACGCGGCTCCTCGCGCTCGGCGACGATCCGGCGGCGAAGCATCTGATCTCGGTCGTCGATCACCTCGTGCGGCGCTCGATCTGGATCGTGGGCGGCGATGGCTGGGCCTATGACATCGGCTATGGCGGGCTCGATCATGTCCTCGCCTCGGGGCGCAACGTGAATATCCTCGTGATGGATACCGAGGTCTATTCGAACACCGGCGGGCAGGCCTCGAAGGCGACGCCGCTCGGCGCGATCGCGAAATTCGCCGCCGCCGGCAAGCGCACCGCGCGCAAGGATCTCGCGCTGCAGGCCGTCGCCTATGGCAATGTCTATGTCGCGCAGGTGGCGATGGGGGCGAACCCGCAGCAGACGCTGCAGGCCTTCCGCGAGGCCGAGGCCTGGGAGGGGCCCTCGCTTATCCTTGCCTACAGCCATTGCATCGCGCATGGGTTCGATCTGCGCCGCGGCCTCGATCAGCAGGATCGCGCGGTGGCCTCGGGTTACTGGCCGCTGCTGCGCTACGATCCGGCCTTGCGCGGCACGGGCCACGCGCCCTTCCGCCTCGACAGCCCGCGGCCGACGCTGCCCTTCAAGGACTACGCCTATAACGAGCTGCGCTATGCCGCGCTCGCCGCGGCGCGGCCCGAGGAGGCGGCGGCGCTGCTTGCCGAGGCGCAGGCGGCGATCCGCGACAAATACCGCACCTACGAGGATTTTGCGCAGATGGAGGCCGGCCCGGAGCCCTCGCAGGCGATGGGCGCGGCGGGCCGGTTGTAAGGAGGCAGCGATGGATCTGACGACACGCTATCTGGGGCTCGATCTGCCAAGCCCGCTCGTCGCCTCGGCGAGCCCGCTGAACGCCAACCTTGACACCCTGCGCCTGCTCGAGGCGAGCGGGGCGGGGGCGGTGGTGCTGCCCTCCGTCTTCGAGGAGCAGATCTGGCGCGAGAACCAGATCCTCGACGCGCTGATCGAGAATGGCGCCGAAAGTTTCGGCGAGGCGCTGAGCTATTTCCCCGCGCAGGCGGCCTTCGCCTTCGACAGCGGCAATCAGATCGCTTTGGTGGAAAAGGCCTCCGCCGCACTCTCGATCCCGGTGATCGCGAGCCTGAACGGCTCGACCGATTCCGGCTGGACCGATTACGCCCGCGATTTCGAGGCGGCCGGCGCCGCGGCGATCGAGCTCAACATCTACATGCTGCCGACCGATCCCGATCTGTCGGGCGCCGAGGTCGAGGCGCGCTATGTCGAGATCGTGCGCTCCGTCACCACCGCGGTGAAGATCCCGGTCGCGGTGAAGATCGGCCCCTATTTCAGCGCGCCGGCGCATATGGCGCAGCGGCTCGTCGGGGCGGGGGCGAAGGGGGTGGTGATGTTCAACCGCTTCTACCAGCCCGACATCGACCCGGCGACGCTGGAGCTGAAACCGAGCCTCGAGCTTTCGCATCGCTACGAGATGCGCCTGCCGCTTTTGTGGATCGGGGTGCTCGCCGGGCGTCTGCCCGGATCGCTCGCCGCGACGACCGGGGTCGAGGGGCCGGACGACGTCGTGCGCTACCTGCTCGCCGGTGCCGATGTGGTGATGACGACCTCGGCGCTGCTGCGGCGCGGGCCCGGCCATATGCGGGTGCTGCGCGACGGGCTGGTCGACTGGCTTTCCGCGCGCGGGTTGCAGGGGCCGGGCGAGATTCGCGGCCGGCTTTCGCACGAGCGCATCGCCGATCCCGAGGCCTATGAGCGGGCGAATTACATCAAGGTGCTGCAGGGCTTCGATCTGAGCGCGGCGGGGGTGGCATGAGCACCGCGACACCGGCGACCCGCGCGCTCGAGGCGGCGAAGGTCGCGTTCCGGCGGATCGAATATGATTACGTCGCTGGACAGGACAAGATCGGCCTGCATGCGGCCGAGGCGATCGGTGCCGATCCGGGCCGCGTGCTCAAGACGCTGATGGTCGAGGTCGACGGTCATCCGGCCTGCGCGGTGATCCCCTCGGATCATACGCTGTCGATGAAGAAGGTGGCGGCGGCCTTTGGCGGCAAGGCGGCGGCGATGATGCCGCCCGAGAAGGCCGAGCGGATGACCGGTTTCCACACCGGAGGCATCAGCCCCTTCGGTCAGAAGAAGCGCGTGCCGGTGGCTTTCGAGGAAACCGCGCTGGGCAATGGCGAGATCGTCGTCAACGGCGGCAAGCGCGGCTTGATGGTCGCGCTTTTGCCGGAGGAGGCGCTGAGGGCCGCGGCGGCCTCGCCCCATCCGCTGATCGCGGAGTGAACGGCGCGCCGCCCCTTGAAGGGGAGGAGGGGCGGCGCACCCGGACGGGACTCAGTCGGTCTCGTCCATCTCTTCGCCCTGCTCGCCGTGGCGCGCAGCAGCCATCCGGTTCTGCATCATCTTGCCCACCACCATCGGCAGGATGAAGCCGACGATCGCGATGCCCCAGAGGATCCAGTCGAGCGGGCTCGAGAGCAGCACGCCCCAGTCCCCGTTCGAGATCGTCACCGCGCGGCGCAGGTTGTTCTCCATCTGGTTGCCGAGCAGCGTGCCGAGGATCACCGGCACCAGCGGCACGTCGAGCTTGCGCAGCGCCCAGCCCATCACCCCGAAACCGACCATCAGGTAGAGGTCGAAGGGCGAGCCGGAGATGCCGTAGATGCCGACGAAGCTCACCATCGCGACGGCGGGCATCAGGATCCGCGGCGGGATCAGCAGGAGCCGCGAGAAGAGGCCGACCATCGGGATATTGAGCGCGAGCAGCATGAAGTTCGCGATGAAGAGCGCGGCGATCAGGCCCCAGACCACATCCGGGTTCTTCGTGAAGAGGAGCGGCCCGGGGGTGATGTTGAGGCTGAGCAGCACCGCAAGCAGCACCGCGGTCGTGCCCGAACCGGGCACGCCAAGCGCCAGCATCGGCACCAGCGCCCCGCCGGCGGCGGCGTTGTTGCCGGCCTCGGGCGCCGCGATGCCGCGCGGATCGCCCTTGCCGAAAGTGCCCTCGCGGTCGACGAGCTTCTTCTCCATCGAATAGCTGAGGAAGGCGCCGAGCGCGCCCCCCGCCCCGGGCAGCACGCCGGCGATGAAGCCCAGGACCGAGCTGCGCAGCATGGTGGGCGCGGTCTTGGCAAGCGTCTTGGCCGAGGGGGTGAGGCGGCCGATCACCATCGACTTGTGCGCGGCGTCGGAGCCGCCGTGGCGGTGTTCGAGGAAGACGAAGACCTCGGAAAGCGCGAAGAGGCCGACGATCGCGACGAGGAAGTCGATGCCGTCGTAAAGATGCACCTCGCCGAAGGTGAAGCGCGGCACGCCGGTCTGGGTGTCGACGCCGACCATCGCGAGGCCGAGGCCGAGCGCGGCGGCGAAGGCCGATTTCGCCTGGTTCGTCGAGCTGACGCCGCCGAGCGTGGCGAAGGCCAGCGCGAAGAGGGCGAAATATTCGTCCGGCCCGAAGAGGAGCGCGATCTTCACCAGCTGCGGGGCGAGCAGGATCAGCCCCCAGGTGGCGATGAAGGAGCCGACGAAAGAGGCGATGCCGGAGAGCGAGAGCGCCTCGCCCGCGCGGCCCGATTTCGCCATCGGATAGCCGTCGAGACAGGTCATCACCGCCGGCTCGTCGCCCGGGATATTGAGCAGGATCGAGCTGATGCGCCCGCCATACATCGCCCCGTAATAGACCGAGGTGAGCAGGATCAGCGCCGGCGTCGCGCCGAGGCCGAGGGTGAAGGCGAGCGGAATGAGGATCGCGACGCCATTCGAGGGGCCAAGCCCCGGCAGCGCGCCCATGACGGTGCCGAGCGCGGCGCCGAGCAGTGCGAGCGCGAGGTTCTGCCAGGTGATCGCGATCGCGAAACCGTCGGCGAGATGGGAAAGCGTGTCCATGATCTCTCCTCAGATGCCGAGCGGGCCGCGGGCGAGCGAGAGCCCGAGCGCGAGGTGGAAGATGGCGTAGATGCCAAGCGCGATGCCGATGCCGACGATCGCGCTTTCGACCGGGCGCGACCCCAGCCGCCAGGCGAGATAGGCCGAGGCGAGGGCGGTCGCGATCACGAAGCCGAGCTTGGGCAACAGCGTCGCGTAAAGGATCAGCACCACCGCGGCGGCGGCGAGCTCGGCCAGGCGGCGCAGGCCCGGCCAGACCGGATCGGCGTCGGGTTTCAGCGCGATCGCGGCGGAGGCGAGGCCGAGCACGGCGGCGATGATGAGGGGGAAGGCCTTCGGCCCGACCGCATCCGAGAGGAAACTTTCCTCGATCGAAAGCGCCGAGAGCGCGAAGCCGATGGCGAGCAGGACGCCGAAGATACCGAAGATACGGTCGCTCATGGAATTCTCCCGAGGCTGACGGATCCGTCCGGAGAAACGGGCGGCACGATGTGCCGCCCGCCCCCTGCAACGGATCGGATACGGGTTACCGGCTTACTTGATGATGCCGATCTGGCGCGAGAGATCGGCGATCTGGGTCACCGAATCGGCGACGAACTTGTCGAAATCGGCGCCCTGAAGGTCGAGCGGCGCGAGGCCGTTGGTCTCCATCACCTTCTTCCACTCCTCCGAAGCGTAGAGCGTGGCGATCTTCTGCACCCAGGCGTCATAGGCCTCGTCCGACATCCCCTTCGGCGCGTAGAAGCCGCGCCAGTTCGCGCCGAGCGCGTCGATGCCCTGCTCCTTCGCGGTCGGGAAACCGGCGAATTCGCCGCTCAGACGCTCGGGCGCGAGCACGGCGAGCACCTTGATGTCGCCCGAATCGACGAAGCCCTTCGCCTCGGAAAGATCGCCGGTGAAGGCCTGCACCGAACCGGCCAGAAGCTGCGTCACCGCCTCGCCGCCGCCGTCGAAGGCGACGTATTTGACGCGGCGCACATCCTCGACGCCATCGGCCTGCGCGGCGATCAGCACCTTCAGATGGTCCCAGCCGCCCACCGCCGAGCCGCCCGCGAAGGCGACCGAGGTCGGATCCGCCTTCACCTGGTCGAGCAGTTCCGGCAGCGTGTTGATCGGGCTGTTCTTCGCCACCGCGATCACGCCGTAATCGGCGCCGACCGAGGCGACCCAGCGCACCTGATCCATCGTGTTGCCCGGGTAGGCGTTCTGCGCGAGCCGCGTCGCGGTGGCCGAGGAGGCGGCGACGATCAGGTCGCTGCTGTCGTTGCGCTTGTTCACCACTTCCGCGAAGGCCACGCCACCGCCGCCACCGGCGAGGTTGGTCACCTGCATCGTCTTGTCGATCAGCCCCTCGTCCTGCATCACCTTGCCGACCTGGCGGCAGGTGAAGTCCCAGCCGCCGCCGGGGTTCGCGGGGGCGATGCACTCGGGGTTCGCCGGCATCCAGCCATCGGCGAGGGCGCTCAGCGCGCTCGCGCCGAGAATGAGGGCGGCAAGCGAAAGCCGGGTTGCCTTGATCATGGAAACTCCTCCAGTCGTGTTGTGCTGTCTTGCCGGCGCACCGCTCTTTGCGGCCTCCTCGCGCTCGGCTATGACAAAGGACTAGGGGCGAAACCTGTCACGAACCTGTCAGCGGTCGTGGGGCGCCCGGGGAGGGGACGATGCGCGTGCTGGTGGTCGAGGATGCACCCGACATGGCGGAGGCGGTGGCGATCCGTCTGCGCCAGGCGGGGATGACCTGCGACATCGCCGAAAGCGCCGATGCCGCGGAGGATTGCCTCGCGGTGCAGCGCTATGACGTGATCGCGCTCGACATCAACCTGCCGGACCGCTCGGGCACCGAGCTGCTCGCCGATCTGCGCAGGCGCGGCGAGCGGGTGCCGGTGCTGATGCTCACCGCCGCCTTCTCGGTCGAGACCCGGGTCAGCGCGCTTGACCTTGGTGCCGACGATTATCTCGTGAAACCCTTCGACTATCGCGAGCTGGTGGCGCGGCTGCGCGCGCTGCACCGGCGCGAGGCGGAGGTGAAGAGCGAGGAGATCGCCTTCGGCCCGCTCTCCTTCAGCCCGGCGGCGCAGGAGGCGCGGCTGGACGGGCGCGCGCTCGACCTCACGCGGCGCGAACTTGCGCTGCTCGCGCTGCTCATTCGCCACGCGGGCCATGTGATGAGCAAGGAGCGGCTTTACGAGGGGCTTTATTCTTTCGCCGAGACCGATGTCGGGCTGAACGCGGTCGAGCTTTACATCGCGCGGCTGCGCAAGAAGCTCGCGGGCTCCGGCGTCGCGATCGAGACGCAGCGCGGCCTCGGCTACCGGCTGATGCGCGATGACTGAACCCGCCCTGCCCGAAACCACCGGCCCCGAAAGCGCCGAGCCCGGCCCGGTCGCGACCACGCTTTCGCTGAAATCGCGGGTGGTGCGCGGGGTGCTCTCGCTGCTCTTCGTCGGCGGCATCGTGATGGCGCTCGTGGCCTTCGGCTATGGCCGCGCGGCGGCGCGGGCCTCCTATGACCGGCTGCTCCTCGGCGCGGCGAACGAGATCGCCGGCTCGGTCACGGTGAGCGACGGCGCCCCGGTCGCCGATCTGCCGGTCGCGGCCTTTCAGCTCCTCGCGCTCGCCCCCGACGACCGCATCACCTATTCGCTGCGCGGCCCCGACGGCCGTGTCATCACCGGCTTCGAGACGCCGCTGCCCGAGCCGGTGCGCAAGGCGGGCGGCGGGTTTTTCGACGCCGAGTTCGGCGGGCTTGCGGGCAGCGAACGCGCGCGCTTCGTCACCGTGCCGCGGCGGTTTGCCGAGCGGGATTTCTCCGGCACGATCCTTGTCACCGTCGGGCAGACGCTGCGCGCGCGCAACGCGATGGCGCTGGGGCTGACGCGCGACGCGCTGATCGTGCTCGGCCTCGCCGGGGTGTTGCTGATCGTGCTCGGTGCGCTGGTGGTCGAGCGCACGATGCGCCCGCTCGAGGGGCTGGCGCGCGATCTGGCCGCGCGCGATCCGCATGACCTGACGCCGATCGACACCGCGGTGCCGGCCGAGGTCGCGGGGATGATCGGTGCGATGAACGGGTTCATGCGGCGGCTCGAGCGGCAGATCGCCTCGATGCGCAACCTGATTTCCGACACCGCGCATCAGCTGCGCACGCCGGTCGCCGCGCTGCGGGTGCAGGCCGAGCTTGCCGCCGAGGAGACCGACCCCGAGGCGCTGCGCGCGACGGTGGCGCGGATTGCGCGGCGCTCGCGCTCGCTTGGCGATCTGCTCGATCAGATGCTGTCGCGCGCGCTGGTGATCCATCGCACCGATTCGGCGCGGCGCGTGGCGGTCGATCTGCGCGACGTGGCGCTTGCGGTGATCGAGGCGCAGGATCACGCGCTGATCGCGCCGGGGCGCGAGGTCGCCCTCGAGATCGGGGAAAGCCCGGTGATGGTGCTGGCCGACGATCTTTCGCTGACCGAGGCGGCGAAGAACCTGCTCGCCAATGCGCTGCGTCACGGGGCGGGGGCGGTGCGGATGGGCGCGGCGATCGAGGCGGGCGCCGCAGTGCTCTGGGTGCGCGACGCCGGCCCCGGGCCGGATGCGGCGACGCTTGCGCGCATCGGCGCGCGGTTCGAGCGCAACGCCGCCTCGCGCGGGCGTTCGGCCGGGCTGGGCCTTTCGATCGCGCGGGCGGTGGCCGAGGCCTTCGGCGGGCGGCTCGCGCTCGAACCGGGGGCGGGGGGCTTTCGCGCCGCGCTGATCCTGCCCGCCGCGGAGGAGGTGCCATGATCCGCGCGCTGTTGCTTGCGCTTTTCTGTGCCGGTGCCGCCGCGGCGCAGGATCTGCCCGCCGGGCTCGAGGCGCGGGCGGTCTTTGGGCCCGCCACGGGCGCGGCGGAGCGGCTGCGGCTGCGCTCGACCACCGATATCGCGGTGCTGCGCCCGGCGATCGAGGCCTATGTCGCGCGCCATCCGGGGCTTGCCGTCGATTACGAGCAATGGTCCTCGAACGGGCTTTTCGAGGTTTCGCGCGCGGACTGCGCGGCGGGGCGCGCGGGGGCGGATGTCGCCTTTTCCTCGGCGGTCGACCAGCTCGTCGAACTCGTCGATCTGGGCTGCGCCGAGGCCTATCGTTCGCCGCTGACCGCCGCGCTGCCCGACACGCGGCGCTGGCGCGACGAGATCTGGGGGGTGACGCGCGAGCCCGCGGTCATCATCTACAACACGCGCCTCGTGCCGCCCGAAGACGTGCCCGCCGATCGTTTCGCGCTCCTTGACCTGATGCGCCGCGCCGATCACCGCTATGACGGGCGGATCGCGAGCTATGACATCGCGCGCTCGGGGCTTGGCTATCTCTTCGCCTTCGCCGACAGTCTCGAGGCGACGACCTTCGGCGCGCTGCTCGAGGGGTTCGGGCGTTCGCAGGCGGTGGCGACCTGCTGCTCGGCGGAGATCATCGACGCGGTGGCGCGCGGCGATTACCTGATCGCCTACAACGTGCTCGGCTCCTATGTCGAGGACCGCCACCTGCCCGATGTCGCCACCGTCTGGCCGCAGGATTACACGCTGTTCCTTTCTCGTGGCTACATGATCCCGCGCGGCGCGGCGGGGGCGGCAAATGCGGGCGCGCTGCTCGATTTCCTGCTTTCGGCGGAGGGGCAGGGGATCCTCGCGCGCTCGGGCCTCGTCGCGCAGAGCGACGTGGCGGAGGCGGCGCGTCACGATTCCGCCGAGCGCCCGATCCGCATCGGGCCGGCGCTGCTCGTCGCGCGCGACGCGCAGAAGGCGGCGGCGATGCTGCGGCGCTGGCGCGAGAGCTTCGTCGAACGCGGCGCGACGCCCTGAGGCCCTGCGCGGCTGTGGCCGATCCGGCGCATCTTGCGCTCCTCCGCCCGGGCCGGCCGCAATTTCGTCGAAATCGCCGGGCAGAAGGGGTATCACCAAAGCAACCCGCCGGATGAGCGGGAGCGCCCGCGAGGGTGCGAGAACGAGCAGACGACCGCAGGAAAACCCATGCCGAACCCGATTTTCGCCGCGCTCCGCGGTGCCCTTCTCACCGTGACCTTCGGCCTTGCCGCGCTGGCGCCCGCGGCGGCGGGCAGCTTCGGCGAGCGGTTCGCCCTGCGCGAGACGCTGGGCTACGGCCGGCTCTTCAACAACGATTACTTCGGCGATCACGAGGACCGCTGGCAGACCGGCAGCTACAATATCTCGGTGATCCGCGGCCAGGTCTGGGAGGGCAAGCTGCCGCAGCTGCCCTTCGAGATCATGGAATACCGCTTCGGCGGCTCGATCATCGCGCCCTCGGTGCTGAGCCATCCGCCCGCGGGCGACCGGCGCTATGTCGGGCGGCTGAATTTCGCGGCCAAGACCCATTTCGCGCCGCTGCCGGGCAGTGAGGCCGATCTCGGCTTCGGCCTCGTCGCGACCGGGCCGGGGACCGGCATCTCGAACCTGCACGAGACGCTGCACCGCGTCTTTTCCGCGCCCCGCCCGGCGGTGGCGAAGGATCAGCTCGGCGATCACCTCTATCCGGTGCTCGACGGCGAATTCGCGCGCCCGGTCGATCTTGGCTGGGCCGAGGCGCGCCCCTTCGTCGAGGGCCGCGCCGGCGACGAGACGCTCGTCCGTGCCGGCGTCGATTTCCGCTTTGGCCAACGCGAGCGCGGCGCGCTCTGGCTGCGCGACGAGATCACCGGGCAGCGCTATGTCGGCGTGTCGGGGACCGGCGGCGAAGGCACCTCCTTCGTGCTCGGCGCCGATATCGCCCATGTCTTCGACAGCCAGTATTTCCCCGCCGCCGACGGCGTCGATTTCGAACCCACGCGCAAACGCCTGCGCGCCGGGGTCAGCACCCGGATCGGCATCGTCGGGCTGTTCTACGGGGTGACCTGGCTTTCCGAGGAATTCGTCGGCCAGCCCGAGGGGCAGGTTCTCGGCAGCTTGCGCGCGCGGGTGAATTTCTGATCCCGGCCGCGGGGATCTGGCTTGCCGCAATCGTTAACAAAGGGGATTCCCAAGGCGAATCACCCATGTTAGCCTGCGTCTCAATCAAGGGTCACAAGGCCCATAAAACGAGCGCGGGACATACAGGCAATGAAAACGGGCTATCAGGGCACGTTTGTCATTTCATGGGCACAAACGGAAATCGACGGGCTGCGCGCGGCGGGGCCCGAACTCCTGGCGACCGGCGCGAGCTGGCGCTGGCGCGGTGAGGCGCTGCGGGTCGACGGGCCGCAGAACCTGCTCGTGCTGAGCGGGGCCGAGGGCGAGGCGGAGATGCGTGCGCGCGCGGCGCGGATGGTGCATCGGCTGCTTGGCGCGGCGATCGAGGGGCAGGGCGCCGCGGCGCTGGCGGATCCCGCGCCGGAGGTCTTCGATCTGCCGGAACAGAGTTTCACCGTGACCGACGGGCTGCAGGCCTGGGTGGTGACGCTGGTCGAGCTGCCCGAAGCCGCGGCGCGGCTTTTGATGTTCGCCGACCGCATGCCGCCGCGCGACACCGATCTCTGGGTGGTGGATTGCGCGGTCGATCTGCGCCCCGCGCCGCTGCGCCTGCCCGAACCGGGGGTGATCTGCTTCACCCCGGGCACGCTGATCGACACGCCGGAGGGGCCGCGCCCGGTCGAGGCGCTGCGCCCGGGCGACCGGATCGCGACGCGCGACGACGGCGCGCAGGAGCTGCTCTGGGTCGGTGCGCGGCGGATGACCGGCGCGCGGCTGCATGCGCTGCCGCATCTGCGCCCGGTGCGGATCCGCTCGGGCGCCTTCGGCATCGGCCGGCCGACCGGCGATCTGCTGGTCTCGCCGCAGCACCGGATGCTGATCCGCGGCGCGCAGGCGCGCGCGCTTTTCAACGAGGACGAGGTGCTGGTGCAGGCGCGCGACCTCGTCGACGGGGGCGCGGTGCGGATCGAGCAGGGCCTGCCCGAGCTGCACTATATTCACCTGATGTTCGCCCGCCACGAGGTGATCCGCGCGAACGGGATGGAGACGGAAAGCTTCCACCCCGCCTCGACCGATCTGAGCATGATCGCCGAGGATCAGCGCGCGGGGCTGCTGGCCCTGTTCCCCGAGATCGCGCGCGATCCGCAGAGCTATGGCGCCTTCGCGCGGCGGGCGCTGCACTCCTCCGAGGCAGCGATCCTGCGCCACGATCTTGCCGCCTGACCGTCCAGGCCGGGGGCGCCGCCCCCGGACCCCCGAGGTATTTCCGGCAAGATGAAAGGGCTTTCTTCTTGGTCCCAATACTCCCGCCGGAGGCATCCGCAGGAGACACAGGCGCCGGCGAAAGGCGTTGACTCCCCGGCTTCCGGCTGTATAAGCCCGCCATCCCGGGGGCCGAGGTCGCCGGGTCATTCATTGGTGTTGGTGGACCCCGCAAGGGGAGACCTGTCGCCCGAAAGCCTCGCGGATGGGGCCTGGGGAAGAGGACAACGCCCTTCGAAACCAAGAAGGAGATCAGACGGTGACCAAACGCACCTCTGCCAAGTACAAAATCGACCGCCGCATGGGCGAAAACATCTGGGGCCGCGCCAAGTCGCCGCTGAACAAGCGTGACTACGGTCCGGGCCAGCACGGCCAGCGCCGCAAGAACAAGCTGTCGGACTTCGGCACCCAGCTGCGCGCGAAGCAGAAACTCAAGGGCTACTACGGCGACCTGACCGAGAAGCAGTTCCGCCGCATCTATGCGGAAGCCGAGCGCGTCAAGGGCGACACCGGCGAGAACCTGATCGGCCTGCTCGAGCGCCGTCTCGACGCGATCGTCTATCGCGCCAAGTTCGTGCCGACCGTCTTCGCCGCCCGCCAGTTCGTCAACCACGGCCACGTCACCGTGAACGGCAAGCGCGTCAACATCGCCTCCTACCGTGTGAAGGAAGGCGACGTGATCGCGGTGCGCGAGAAGTCGCGTCAGCTCGCCCTCGTCATCGAAGCCTCGCAGTCGGGCGAACGTGACGTTCCGGATTACCTCGAGGTCGACCACGGCAAGATGGTCGCGACCTTCGTCCGCACCCCGGCGCTGGGCGATGTGCCCTACCCGGTGCAGATGGAACCGAACCTCGTCGTCGAATTCTACGCGAAGAACTGATCCCTCGGTTCTCGACGGAACGGAAAGGCCGCCCTTCGGGGCGGCCTTTTCCTTTGCCGGGAGGGGGGGCACCGGCGCTCAGATGCCGGTGCCGATCGCGATCAGCTCGCGCCAGAGCGAGCGGCGCGCGTAGAGCAGTTTCGAATATTTCCCCTGACGCAGCCCGTCGATGTAATCGTCGGCCTCCTCGGTCGAGGCGATGCGGGGATGCACCTCGTTCTGGGTTTTCAGCGCGACGGTGTCGATGCCGCGGCGCAGGGCGCGTTCGGTCGCGGCGTTCCAGCTGCCGTCGACCTCGGCGAGGTAAAGCTCGGCGCGCGCCAGTTCGCGCTGCACCGCCTTGCGGTCGGGTTCGGAAAGCGCGGTGAAGGCGTCGCGCAGCCCGTCGGCGCGGGCGGCGGTGGGGAGCGCGGGCAGCAGCAGGGTCGCGCAGAGGGTCAGGGTGAGGCTCGGGAAACGGTTGTGCATGGAAACCTCTCAGCAGCGGGGTTGGTTTCTGGATGGTTGAGATTTCCTTTCCAACTGTGGCGAAAAGCGGCATCGCTTGTGGCGGAGAGCGCGTTATTCGTTCCAAATTGATTCAAATTTTACAGACCGCCGCGGAGGCCGCGAAACCGGCCCGGCCCGGGGGAGCGCAAACAGCGCTTCCAAAGCGCCCCGCTGGCGGCTATTGAAGCGGCGACGACAAGGAACGCAGCCATGAATGATCTCATCCGCCCGCAGCCCGGGATCCTCGACATCGCCCTTTACGAGGGCGGGGCGTCGCATGTGGCCGGGATCAGCGATGCGATCAAGCTGAGCTCGAACGAGAACCCCTTCGGCCCCTCCGACAAGGCGAAGGAAGCCTTCGCGCGCTGTGCGCACAAGCTGCACCGCTACCCCTCGACCGATCACGCCAGCCTGCGCCAGGCGATCGGCGACGTCTACGGGCTCGACCCGGCGCGGATCATCTGCGGCGTTGGCTCGGACGAGATCATCCGCATGCTGGTCAACGCCTATGCCGGGCCGAAGGATGAGGTCCTGTTCACCGAGCACGGCTTCCTGATGTACAAGATCGCCGCCCTCGGCGCGGGGGCAACGCCGGTCGCGGTGCCCGAACGCGAACGCACGACCGATGTCGATGCGATCCTGAAAGCCTGCAACAAGAAGACGAAGCTCGTCTTCCTCGCCAACCCGAACAACCCGACCGGCACGATGATCGGGCTGGCCGAGCTCGAACGCCTCGCCGCGGGCCTGCCGAAGCAGACGTTGCTGGTGATCGACGGCGCCTATGCCGAATATGTCGAGGGCTATGACGGCGGTGCCGAGCTGGCGACGCGGCTGCCGAACGTGTTCATGACGCGCACCTTCTCCAAGATCTACGGGCTGGGCGGGCTGCGCATCGGCTGGGGCTACGGGCCGCAGGCGATCATCGACGTGCTCTCGCGCGTCCGCGATCCGTTCAATCTCTCGACCGCGCAGCTCGAGACCGCCGAGGCCGCGGTGCGCGATCAAGACTGGATCAGCCGCTGCCGCGAGGACAACACAAGGCTGCGGCACTGGCTCGCCGAGGCGCTGGCCGAACGCGGCGTGCCCTCCGACACTTCGATGGCGAATTTCGTGCTGGCCCGCTTTGGCTCGGAAGAAGAGGCCGTCGCCTGCGACGAATTCCTCAAGAAGGACGGGCTGATCGTGCGCCGCGTGGCAAGCTACGGCCTGCCGAACTGCCTGCGCATCACCGTGGGCGACGAGCCCTCCTGCCGCCGCGTCGCGCATCTGATCGGCGTGTTCAAATCGGGCGGCGCGGCATGAGGCATTACGACCGCGTCGCGCTGATCGGGCTGGGCCTCATCGCCTCCTCGATGGCGCATGCGATCCGCGACAACGGTCTTGCGGGTGAGATCGTCGGCCATGCGAAATCGGCCGAGACGCGGGCGACCGCGCTCGAGATTGGTCTCGTCGACCGGGTTTGCGACACCGCGGCCGAGGCGGTCGCGGGGGCGGATCTCGTCGTGCTTTGCGTGCCGGTCGGCGCGATGGACGCGATCGCGGCCGAGATCGCGCCGCATCTCGCGCCCGGGGCGACTGTCACCGATGTCGGCTCGGTCAAACAGGCGGTGGTGAAGGCGGTGGCGCCGCATATGCCCGCGCATGTGCAGTTCATCCCCGGCCACCCGCTTGCCGGCACCGAGCATTCCGGCCCGCGGTCCGGTTTCGCCACGCTTTTCGTCAACCGCTGGTGGCTGCTCACCCCGCTCGAGGGCAATGACCCGGCGGCGGTCGCGCGGCTGCGCGGGATGATCGAGGCGATGGGCGCCAATGTCGAGGAGATGGACCTCGTCCACCACGACCTCGTGCTTGCCGTCACCTCGCACACGCCGCACCTGATCGCCTATACGATGGTGGGGGTCGCCGATCACATGCGCCGCGTGACGCATGAGGAAGTGATCAAATATTCCGCCTCGGGCTTTCGCGATTTCACCCGCATCGCGGCTTCCGACCCGACGATGTGGCGCGACGTCTTCCTGACCAACAAGGAGGCGGTGCTCGACGTGCTCGGCCGCTTCGCCGAGGAGCTCTTCGTGCTCCAGCGCGCGATCCGGATGGGCGACGGCGACATGCTCTTCGACTATTTCACCCGCACCCGCGCGATCCGGCGCGGCATCATCGAGGCCGGGCAGGACACTTCCGCCCCCGATTTCGGCCGCGGCGCGCCGGTTCCTCCGCCAAAGCCGGAGACCGAATGATGCGCGGCGGGCGCGGGGCCCTCGCGGCGCTTCTGCTCGCCTGCTGCCTTCCGCTCCCAGCCCTGGCCGAGGCGCCCACGACCTCGCCGCGCCCGCTCCTGCGCCCGGTTTCCGCCACGCCCGAGGCCGCGCCCGCCCCCGAGGCGGGGATGCTTCCTTCCGATCCCGCTCTGGCCGGGTTCCGCCCGCCGATGCGTCCGGCGACGCTCGCCGTCGCACCGGTGCCGCCCGAGGCCGCCGCGCCCGAAGCGCCGCCGGGCGGTGTCCTCCTTGCCGCGATCCGCCCATTGCCGCGGCCCGAAAGGGGCGCACCGCAGGCGGTGGAGCCGGTTGCCGTCGCCCCGGGCAAGCGTTCGAAGGCGCAGAAGACGGCGCCGGCGCCGGCCGGGATCTGCGGGCTGCGCGGCGTCACCGGGCGCAAGATCGCGGCGATCCCGGGCAAGGTGCGCGGCTGTGGCCTCGAGGACGGGGTCGAGGTGACTTCGGTTTCCGGCTACGCGCTCTCGCAGCCGATCACCGCCGATTGCGAGACCGTCGCCGCCTTCCAGCGCTGGCTCGAGCGTGGCATCGTGCCCGCCGTGGGCAAGCGCGGCGGCGGCATCCGGCGGGTCGAGATCGCGGCGAGCTACAGCTGCCGTCCGCGCAACAATGTCCGCGGCGCGAAGATCTCGGAACATGGCCGCGGGCGCGCCGTCGATTTCGCGGGGGTGACGCTGAAGAACGGCGAGGTGATCGACGTGCTCTCCGGCTGGAAGCGGCAGCCGAAGATCCTGACCTCGATCCACCGCTCGGCCTGCGGCACTTTTGGCACGGTGCCTGGCCCGAAATCGGACCGCTACCACCAGAACCACATCCACGTCGACGTCGCGCGTTACCGCGGCGGACCCTATTGCCGCTGAGCCGCGAGGTGCGGCGCGGGGCCAAGCGGCACCGGGCCGAGGCTCATCAGCCCGGCGGCGAAGGCGAGCGGCACCTCGACCCTGCCCTCGGGCGATTGCGCGGCGAGATAGGTGCCGAGGCTGGTGAGCAGCGGGAGCTCGTCGCGCGAGACGAGGCCGGCCGCATGGGCGATGCGCAGCCAGGCGGCCCAGTCCCGCGTCGCCACCGTGATCCTGCCCTCGGGAAAGCCCTGCGCGTCGATCGTGAGCGCGCCCGTGGCGGTGAGCGCATGGCCGCCCCAGTCGAGCGCGAGCGTTTGCAGATCGAGGGTTTCGAGCCGCGGCTCGGCGCCGGTGGCCAGCGCGAAGGGGCGGTCGAACCCCGCCTGCGCCGTCAGTGTGACGCTTTCGATCACGTCGGGCTGCGCGACGCCGGGGGCGAGTTTTTCGGCAAGGCCGGGGGGCAGGGCAAGCGCCGAAATCTCGCCGTTCAGCGCGTAGCGCCCGGTTTCCGTCTCCTCCGCCGTGCCGCGGATCCGCGTCGCGGCGAGCGCGGTGACGCTGGTGCCCTCCTGCGAGAGGCGCGGCGCGGCGAGGGTGATTTCCGCGCGCCGCAGCGGCAGATCGGTGCCGAGGCCAAGGCCGATGCGGGCGCCGGTCTCCTGTGCGGAAAGGGTGAAGGGCCTCCCGCCGAGCGTCAGTTTCTGCGGCAGCTGCGCGGTGATCTGCCAGTCGAGCGGCGCCCAGAGCGGGGCGGAAAGCTGCGCCGCGGGGATCTGCCAGCTGACCCCTTCGCGCGGATCGGCGAGGGTGAGCCCCTGCGCTGAAACCCCAAGAGCGAGCGGAAAGCCTGTGGGCGCCAGTGCGGTCGCCGTGACCTGCCCGGGGTGCTGCGCCAGCACCGCCTGCGCCCCGCGCGCGAGCAGATAGCCGCCGCCCCCGCTCGCCGCCGCGCCCAGTGCCGCCAGTGCCACGATCCCGCCGACGAGACGCATCGCCGCCCCCTTTCCAAGCCCCTTCCCCCCATGTAACCAGCGAGGCGAGGGAGGGCCAGCGCGATGACCGAAACGTTATGGATCTTCGGCTATGGCTCGCTGATCTGGGATCCGGGCTTCGCGCCGGTCGAGGCGGTTCCGGCGCGGCTCGAGGGCTGGCACCGCTCGTTTTGCATGCGCTCGATCCATTACCGCGGCACCGCCGAGGCGCCGGGCCTCGTGCTTGCGCTCGACGCGGCGGAGGGGGCAGGCTGCGCCGGCCTCGCGCTGCGCCCAGCCCCCGAGGAGGCCGCCGCGGTGCTGGCCGATCTGCGTGCGCGTGAACTGGTTTCCGACGCCTATCTCGAACGCGAATTGCCGGTGACGCTTGCCGATGGGCGCCGGGTGACCGCCGTGACCTATGTGATCGACCGCGACGGCCCGCAATATTGCGCGCTGTCGCCCGCCGAACAGGCGCAGGTGATCGCGCAGGCCGTGGGCGCGCGCGGTCCGAACCGCGACTATCTCTTCAACACCGCCGCGCATCTGCGCAAACTGGGGCTTGCCGATCCCGATCTCGAGGCTTTGGCCAAGCAGGTCCGCCGCGCCGCGCGTTAACCCTTGGCAGGGTCGCGCCACCCGCCTATCTTCGGGCCAAAAGCAGCGACGAGGCAGTGATGCGCGCAGATGTCCGGCGGCCCGCGCCGCAGTTCTCCCAGCCGGTGCGGCAGGTCACGCTGATGCTGATCGTGCTCGCGCTCGTCGCGGTCGGTGGCTGGTTCGCCTATGCCCGGGTGTTCCCGATCTTCCTTGCGAACCCCTGGCTGAACGGGCTGATCGGCACCGTCTTCGTGCTCGGCGTGCTGGCCTGCTTCTGGCAGGTGGTGCAGCTCGTGAAGGCGGTGAGCTGGATCGAGAGCTTCGCCGCCGACCGCCCCGGGCGCCCGGCCTACACCCCGCCCACGATGCTCGCGCCGCTCGCCGCGCTGCTCGGCTCGCGCGGGGCCTCGCGCACGATCGCGACCTCGGCCTCGCGCTCGATCCTGGAATCGGTCGGCACCCGCATCGACGAGGCGCGCGACATCACACGCTACCTCACCAACCTGCTGATTTTCCTTGGTCTTCTGGGCACGTTCTACGGGCTCGCCACGACTGTTCCGGGCGTCGTCGACACCATCCGCGCACTCGCCCCGCAGGGCAACGAGGGGGCGACCGTGGTCTTCGACCGGCTGATGACCGGCCTCGAATCGCAGCTGGGCGGCATGGGCACGGCGTTTTCCTCCTCGCTCCTCGGCCTCGCCGGATCGCTCGTCGTCGGGCTGCTCGAACTCTTTGTGACCCACGGCCAGAACCGCTTCTACGGTGAGCTCGAAGAGTGGATCTCCTCGATCACCCGGCTCAGTTTCGCCGCCGCGGAGGGCGAGGGCGAGACCTCCGCCGTGGCCGAGATCCTCGATCACATGGCCGAGCAGATGGACAGCCTTCAGACGCTGTTCGTGCGCTCGGAAAACGCACGGGGGCAGACCGAGATCCGGCTCGCGAACCTCACCGAGGCTTTCGGCGCGCTGGCGCAGGGGCTCAACCGCGATCTCGAGACGCGGGCGGCGCAGGTGCAGATGCTTGGCCACATGGCCGAGGGGCAGGACCGGCTGATCACCGCGCTCGAAGGGCTGAGCGAACGCGCGGCGGCCGCGCAGGATGCCGATGTCGAGGCGGAGATGCGCATGCGCCTGCGCTCGATCGACGTGCAACTCCTTCGTCTGCTTGAGGAAATGTCGGCCGGCCGACAGGAAAGCATGGCCGAGCTGCGCAACGATTTCGCCGCGCTGACCCGAGCGATCCTGACCCGTACACGGGGCGAGGGCTGAGCCATGGCGCTCTCGAACCGGCGCAGCGCGCGGTTTTCGACGAATGTCTGGCCCGGCTTCGTCGATGCGATGGGCGCGCTTCTGATGGTGCTGATCTTCGTGCTCTCGATCTTCATGATCGTGCAGTCGGTGATGCGCGACACGATTTCGAGCAAGGATCACGAGCTTTCGGCACTGTCCGAACAGGTCGCGGGACTGGCCTCGGCGCTCTCGCTGGAACAGGCGAAATCGGCGGATCTGAGCGGCAAGCTCGACGCGGCGGCGGTGCAGGCGCGGGCGCAATCGGACCTGATCGCCTCGCTCACCGGGCAGCTCGACGCGCGCAAGGCGGATCTTGCCGCGGCGGGCGAGAAGATCACCGAGTTCGAGGCGCAGGTCGCGCAGTTGCTGGGCGAGCGCGACGCGGCGCGGGCCGATGCCACGGCGAAGGCAGACGAGCTGCGCCTCGACAAGGCGACGCTCGAGGAATTGCGCGGCAAGTTGAAATCCTCGGGCGGCGAACTGGCGGCGATGACCTTGCAGCTCGAGGCGGCGCGCAAGAAGGCGGAGGAGACGCTGACGTTGCTCGCGGCGGCGCAGGCCGCCAAGGACGAATTGCAGGGCAGGCTCGACGCGCAGCTGAGCGACGCCGAAAAGGCCGCGGCGCTGAAAGCACTCGCCGAAAAGACCCTTGCCGATACCCGCGCCGAGAGCGATCGCAACGCGGAAAAGGTCACGCTTTTGAACGCGCAGATCGCTGCGTTGCGCACGCAACTCAATGAATTGCAAGGCGTTCTGGATGAGGCGAAGGCGAGGGATGCGGATGCGAAAGTGCAGGTCGAGACGCTTGGCTCGCAGCTGAATGCCGCGCTCGCGCAGGTCGCGGCGGAGCAGAAACGCCGCGCCCAGCTTGAGGAGGAGGCGCGCAAGAAGGCCGAGGCCGAGGCGCAGGATCTTGCGAAATACCGTTCGGAATTCTTCGGGCGGATGTCCGATCTGCTGAAGGGGCGGGAGGGGGTGCGCATCGTTGGCGACCGCTTCGTGTTCTCCTCCGAGGTGCTGTTCGAACCCGGCGCTGCCGATCTTGCGCCCGAGGGCAAGGCGCAGATCGCCCGCGTCGCCGAAACCTTCCAGGAGCTTGCGGGGGAGGTCCCGCCGACGATCGACTGGATCCTCGAGGTCGACGGCTTCACCGACGACACGCCACTCTCGGGGCAGGGCCAGTTCCGCGACAACTGGGAACTGAGCCAGGCGCGGGCGCTTTCGGTCGTGCGCTACATGATCTCGGACCTCGGCTTCCCGCCCCGCCGCCTTGCCGCCGCCGGGTTCGGCGAGTTCCGCCCGGTGGTCGCGGGCACCAGCGACACTGCGCGCGCGGCGAACCGGCGCATCGAGCTCAAGCTGACCGAGCGCTGATCACGGGCCGAGCGTGACGGCGGTGACCGTATCGCTCAGCACCCGCGCGCCGCGTGTGAAGGTGACGCGCGCCTCGTACTGCCCGGGTTCGAAACCGCCTGCGGGCGCCTTTTTCCCGGCAAAACGGTAAAACAGGGCCTGATGCTTCGCGAGTACTTCGTCATGGGTGAAACGGAAGCCCCCGGGGCCGGTGATGCTCAGCGAAAGCCGGTCGCCCGCGGCGGAATCATAGCCATAGGCCCAGAGGATCAGCGCCGGGATCGTTGCGGGCAGGGAGGGGTCCGGCGCGATCCCCTGTTTCACGCCGGCATAGTCCGGCGCCGCATCGGCAAGGCCGATCTGCAGCACGCCGCCACCGAGATAGGCCGGGGGATCGCGCCAGAGCGTGTCGGTGGGCGCGCTGTCGCAGCCCGCGAGCGCGCCGGGATGGAACGGATCGACGGGGATGCCGCCTTCGCGCAGGGTAAGATGGAGATGCGGAAATTCCGCGAGGCCGGACATGCCGATGAGCCCAAGCTCCGCGCCGGCCGCCACCATTTCGCCCGGGTGCACGATGATCGAGCCTTCGCGGAGGTGGCAATATTGCGTTTGCCAGCCATCGGCGTGGTCGATCACCACGCCATTGCCGCATTCCTTGCCCTTCACCGGCGCGCCGGCGGCAAAGGCGCCATCCGCTTCGCCGTCCCGCACCGCCCGAACCTTGCCTGCCGCGGCGGCGCGAACCTCGACCCCCGCCCGCATCGCCGCGCGCGTCGGCAGGGCGAAATCGGTGCCGTCATGGCCGTCATAGGTCGCCGGGCCACAGGCGAAATCCTTGTCCCCGGGGCCCGGATCGCGGTCGAGGTAATGCTGGATATAGCAATCCTGCCCAAGCGTGCAGGCGACGGGCAGGTCAAGCGCAATAGGGGCGGCAAAAGCCGCGATGCCATGGAAGACCCCGGCCCCGAGGATCAGGGCCGGGAGGATTGTCGCGCGTGGCATCTCAGCCGGCGGGCAGAAGCCGCGGTTTCGCGTTGGCGATACGCGGCTTGCCCGGTTCCTCGACGTCGAGGACAATAGCATCGTCCTTCACGCCGACCTTGACCACGCCACCCTTCGTCAGCCGGCCGAAGAGCAGTTCCTCGGCGAGCGGCTTCTTGATGTGCTCCTGGATCACGCGGCCAAGCGGGCGCGCGCCCATCTTGTCGTCGTAGCCCTTTTCGGCAAGCCAGCTCGCCGCCTCGGGGCTCAGATCGATATGGACGTTGCGGTCGATCAGCTGCGCCTCGAGCTGCAGGACGAACTTGTCGACGACCTGCAGGATCACCTCCTTCGGCAGCGGGGCGAAGCTCACCACCGCGTCGAGACGGTTGCGGAATTCCGGCGTGAAGGTGCGCTCGATCGCCGCCGTGTCCTCGCCCTCGCGCCGCTCGCGGCCAAAGCCGATCGCGGCCTTCTGCATGTCGGCGGCGCCGGCATTCGAGGTCATGATCAGGATCACGTTGCGGAAATCGACCTGCCGGCCGTTGTGATCGGTCAGCTTGCCGTGGTCCATCACCTGCAGCAGGATGTTGAACACGTCCGGATGCGCCTTTTCGATTTCGTCGAGCAGCAGCACGCAATGCGGGTGCTGGTCGACGCCATCGGTCAGCATGCCGCCCTGGTCGAAGCCGACATAGCCCGGAGGCGCGCCGATCAGGCGCGAAACCGCGTGCTTCTCCATATATTCCGACATGTCGAAGCGCAGCAGCTCGACACCAAGCGTGTTGGCGAGCTGATTGGCGACCTCGGTCTTGCCGACGCCGGTCGGGCCGGCGAAGAGGTAGTTGCCGATCGGTTTTTCCGGCTCGCGCAGGCCGGCACGGGCCAGCTTGATCGCCGAGGCCAGCGCCTCGATCGCCTTGTCCTGGCCGAAGACGACGCGCTTGAGCGATTTTTCCAGATCGCGCAGCACCTCGGCATCGTCCTTCGAGACATTCTTCGGCGGGATCCGGGCGATCTTCGCCACCACCGCCTCGATCTCCTTCACGCCGAGCGTCTTGCGCCGCTTGCTTTCGGGCAGCAGATGCTGCGCCGCGCCCGCCTCGTCGATCACGTCGATCGCCTTGTCGGGCAGCTTGCGGTCGTGGATGTAGCGCGAGGACAGCTCCACCGCCGCCTTGATCGCGTCATTGGTGTAGCGGATGTCGTGGTGATGCTCGAAATTCGGCTTCAGCCCCATCAGGATCTTGATCGAGTCGCCGACCGACGGCTCGTTCACGTCGATCTTCTGGAACCGGCGGGAAAGCGCGCGATCCTTCTCGAAATGCTGGCGGAATTCCTTGTAGGTGGTCGATCCCATGCAGCGCAGCTTGCCGCCCTGCAAGGCCGGTTTGAGCAGGTTCGAGGCATCCATCGCCCCGCCCGAGGTGGCGCCCGCGCCGATCACTGTGTGGATCTCGTCGATGAAGAGGATCGCGTCGGGATGCTCCTCGAGCTCCTTCACCACCGCCTTCAGCCGCTCCTCGAAATCGCCGCGGTAGCGGGTGCCGGCGAGCAGCGCGCCCATGTCGAGCGAGAAGATCGTCGATTTCGACAGGATCTCCGGCGTCTCGCCGCGGGTGATCTTCAGCGCGAGCCCCTCGGCGATGGCGGTCTTGCCGACGCCCGGGTCGCCCACCAGAAGCGGGTTGTTCTTGCGCCGACGGCACAGCACCTGGATCGCGCGTTCGACCTCTTCCTCGCGGCCGATCAGCGGGTCGATGTCGCCCTTCTGCGATTTCGCGTTCAGGTTCACGCAATATTTGGCGAGCGCAGATTCCTTCGCCTCGCCGGGCTGCGCGGCCTCCGCTTTCGCCTCCTCCTCGGCGCCGATCACGGGCCGGGCCTCGCCGAATTCGGGGTCTTTGGCGACGCCATGGGCGATGAAATTCACCGCGTCATAGCGCGTCATGTCCTGCTCCTGCAGGAAGAAGGCGGCGTTGCTCTCGCGCTCGGCGAAGATCGCGACGAGCACGTTCGCGCCGGTCACTTCCGTCCGGCCCGAGCTTTGCACATGGATCGCGGCGCGCTGGATCACGCGCTGGAAGGCGGCGGTCGGCACCGCTTCCGAGCCCTCGACCTCGGTGATCAGGGTCGACAGATCGTCGTCGATGAATTCGGTGAGCGTCTGGCGCAGCTCGTCGAGATCGACGCCGCAGGCGCGCATCACCCGATTTGCATCGGGTTCGTCGATCAGGGCAAGCAGAAGGTGCTCGAGCGTGGCCAGCTCATGGCGCCGGGCGTTGGCCAGCGCCAGTGCACCGTGAATGGCTTGTTCGAGCGTGGTCGAAAACGAAGGCATCAGGTGCTCCTTTCCTCATGACGGGGCCGCGGAGGGGCCTGTCCCGATCCTGGCCGCATAAGTTTAAAGTTCGGTGGATTTCGTCCGTCTTCAAGTCCCATCTGCACAAAATCTGCTCACGATCCACGCTCTGCTTGAAAAGTGAACATCCTGTTAGCCAATCGGCCCGGCCATTTTGCAGGTGCAGAAAGCTCCGTTTCTCTCGTCGAAACCCGCTTTTACGCTGAATTGCCCTGTGTTTCCAAGGCCCCCGCGCGGGAGGGCGGGGTTCGGGGTTGCAATGCATTTCCCCCCGGTTCATGCAGGGCAGATACCGGGAGATGGGAAAATGGGCGCCTTCAGGATTTCGCGCATCGCCATGTTGCGTCGCTCGCGCGCGCTGGTCACCTCGCGCCGGCTCTGGAAGACGCGACTCGTGTTCTGGACGGGCGCGCTCGCGATCGGCGCGATCAGCGCGGGATTCGCGATCGCCGCCGACTGGGCGCACCGGCTTTTCGCCGCGATCACCGCGCCCGGGGCCGAGGGCGGCTGGGGCAGCTATGCGCCGCTCCTGATCTCGCCGCTCGGCTTCACCGCCTGTGCCGCGATCGCGATGTTCTGGTTTCCGGGCGCGCAGGGCTCGGGCATTCCGCAGGCGATCGCCGCGCGCCATCTGCGCGACGACCCCGAGCGCGGCGGGCTGCTGACGCTGCGCATCGTGGTGGGCAAGATCGCGCTGACCGTCGCCGGGCTGGCCTGTGGCGCCTCGATCGGGCGCGAGGGGCCGACGGTGCAGGTCGGCGCCTCGATCATGCTGCAATCGGCGCGCTGGGGCGACATGCTGCACGGGCGCGGGCTGATCCTCGCGGGGTCCGCCGCCGGGATCTCGGCCGCCTTCAACACCCCGCTCGCCGGCATCGTCTTCGCGATCGAGGAGATGAGCCGGGCCTATCAGGCGCGCACCAATGGCGTCGTGCTCTCGGCCGTGATCATCGCCGGCATCTCCTCGCTCGGCATCCTCGGCAACTATACCTATTTCGGCGTTTCCGACACCTCCGCCGTCTTCCCGCAGGACTGGATCACCGCGATCGTCTGCGGTGTGGTCGGCGGGCTGATCGGGGCGCTCTTCGCGCGGCTGGTGATCTCGCTCACCCGCCGGATCCGGCGTTGGCGCACGCCCGCGCCGCGGATGCGCGGGCTGCTCCTCGCCTTCGCCGCGGGGCTGATCACCGCCGTCGTCGGCATCCTCTGCGGCGGCGAGACCTTCGGCACCGGCTACGATCAGGCGCGCGCCGCGGTCGAGGGCACGCCCCCCGACGCGAGCTATTTCCTCGGCAAGTTCGTCGTCACCCTCGCCGCAACCGTCTCGGGCATCCCGGGCGGCCTTTTCGCGCCCTCGCTCTCGGTCGGTGCCGGGCTTGGCGCGACGATCGCGGTGGTGATGGGCACGCAGGTCGGGCTCACCGCGATCCTCGGCATGGCGGGTTATTTCGCGGGCGTCACCCAGGCGCCGATGACCGCCTTCGTCATCATCCTCGAGATGACCGGCAATCACGCCAATGTCGCGCCGATCATGGTGGCCGCGATGCTGGGCTATGGCGCCTCGCGCTTCATTTCGCCCGAGCCGCTCTACCATGCGCTCTCGCGGCTCTTCATCGCCGATGCGCTGCGCCAGCGTCGCGCGATGGCCGCGCAGGCCGCGGGCGTTGCCAGCCGCGAGGCAGAGGCCGCCGGGCGTCTGCTGCCGCACGAAACCCCGCCAAAACAGGGCTGAGAGGGCTCAGAACCGGTCCTTGCGCGCCCGCGCCTCGGTGAAGACCGCAAGCGGCGTGGCCTTCGCCTCGAGGCCGAGCGCCTTGCGCAGCGCGGGATCGGAGGCGCGCAGGAACGGGTTCGTGGCCAGCTCCTCCGAAAGCGCCACGGGCAGCGTCGGCCGCCCCTCGGCGCGCGCCGCCTGCACCTGCGCCATCCGCGCGCGCAACGCCGGATGCTTCGGCTCGAGGCTGAGCGCGAACCGCCCGTTCGCCTCGGTATATTCGTGGCCCGAGCAGACCAGCGTCTCGGGCGGCAGCGCGGCCATCCGGCTCAGCGTGTCGAACATCTGCGCGGGGCTGCCCTCGAAAAGCCGCCCGCAGCCCCAGCTCATCAGGCTGTCGCCGGAAAACAGAAGCCCCGCGTTCGGCAGGTAATAGGCGACATGGCCCAGCGTGTGGCCATCCGCGCCCATCACCTCGATCTGCTCGACGCCAAGCGGAAAGCTCTGGCCGGGATGCACTGCCATATCGAGCTTCGGCAGCCGCTGCGCATCGGCCTCGGCGCCGATCACCTTCGCCCCGGTCGCCTGCGCCAGCGCCTCCACCCCGGCGATGTGATCGCTGTGGTGATGGGTGATCAGGATCTGGCGCAGCTTCAGCCCCCGCGCGGTGAGCACCTGCAGGATCGGCGCCGCCTCCGGCACGTCGATCACCGAGGTCGTCCCGGTCTCGATCTCATGCAGGATATAGGCGTAATTGTCGGCCAGGCAGGGCACGATCATCAGTTCGAGGGTCATGGCGTTTCGCATCGCTTGCTTTATGCTGCCGGGCAGCATCGCCGAAGGAGGGGCGCCGCGCAATGCATCTCGACGTGCTCGATCTGCGGAATTTCTATTACCGCACGCAACTTGGCCGCGCCGCGCAGAAGGCGGTGCGCGACCGGGTGGTCGAGCTTTGGCCCGCGACGCCCGCGGAGATGGCGGGGCTCACGGTGGCGGGCTACGGCTTCGCCGTGCCGCTCCTGCGCCCCTATCTCGAACCGGCGCGCCGGGTGATCGGGCTGATGCCGGCCGAGCAGGGGGTGATGCCCTGGCCCGCGGGTCTGCCCAATGTCTCGGTGCTTTGCGACGAGATGCGCTGGCCGCTCGAGACCGGCATGGTCGACCGGCTGGTGGTGATGCACGGGCTCGAGGCCTCCGACCACCCCGATGCGCTTCTGGCCGAATGCTGGCGGGTGCTCGGCCCCGGGGGGCGGGCGCTTTTGATCGTGCCGATCCGCGCCGGCGTCTGGGCCCCGCGCGAGACGACGCCCTTCGGCTTCGGCCGGCCCTACACGCTCGGCCAGCTCGACGCCCAGGCGCGCGCCGCGGGCTTCGCCCCCGAACGCCACACCGCCGCGCTCTACATCCCGCCCTCGCATCGCCGCTTCTGGCTGCGCTCGGCGCCGATGTGGGAGCGGCTCGGCGCGAAGGCCGCGGGCTTTCTCGCCGCCGGTGTGGTGATCCTCGAGATTTCGAAACAACTGCACAATCCCCGCCGCCCCGGGCTCGGCGCCGCGGTGCGCAAGCCGCTCTCCATCCTCGAGGGCGCGACGAAGCCGATGGCCGATCCGGTCTGAGGGAGTGTCGCGGGGAGGGGGCGCTGCCCCCGCTGCTTCGCAGCCCCCCGGGATATTTCATCTCTGCAGAAGCTGCTTTCTATAGAGGGCAAATATCCCGGGGGTGAACGGGCCGCAGGCCCGGAGGGGGCGGCGCCCCCTCGGCGCGCGGGCCAAGGGCGCCGACACAAAGCAGAATCACCGAAGGTTGCGCCGCGCATTTTCCCTCGTTGGGCGACGTGCGAAACGCTCCCGGTCGGGGGCAGCGTGACGTTGCGTGCGAAGGCTTGCGCTAACAGTCGGGCGAGGGGGATCAAATGCGCCTTTTGCATTCACATTCTGTTGTGCAAGATGGTTGCGAGGGGGGGATAGCTCTGCTACACGCAGGCCCGAATGTGGTGCTTGGGAGACCCTGCACCGAAGGGGGCTTCCGGCCCGGAACCTGCGGTTCCAGTGGCGCGGAGGCAAGAGCATCGGAAGGGTGGACGTGTCCGAACCAGCTTCGATTTCCGCAGCCATCGCCGGGCGCTATGCCGCGGCAATCTTTGACCTCGCGCAGGAGGCCGGCGGCCTCGACGCGCTCGAAGCCGATGTCGGCGCGCTTGGCGCCGCACTGGCCGAGTCGCCGGATCTGCGCGACCTGATCGTTTCGCCGATCTACAGCCGCGAGGGCCAGGCCGGTGCGATCTCCGCGCTCGCCGCGAAGATGAAACTCTCCGCGCCGCTCGCCAACGGCCTGCGCCTGATGGCGGAAAAGCGCCGTCTCTTCGCGCTGCCGCAGCTGCTCAAGGCGCTCGCCGAGGCGATTGCCGAAGCGAAGGGCGAAGTGACCGCGGATGTCACCTCGGCGATCGCGCTGTCGAAGGCGCAGGCCGACAAGCTCGCGCAAACGCTGAAGGACAAGACGGGCAAGACCGTCAAACTGAACGTCGCCGTCGATGAGAGCCTCATCGGTGGCATGATCGTCAAGCTGGGCTCGCGCATGATCGACACTTCGGTCAAGGCCAAGCTCGCTTCTCTCCAGAACGCCATGAAAGAGGTCGGATAATGGGCATCCAGGCAGCTGAAATTTCTGCGATCCTCAAGGAGCAGATCAAGAACTTCGGGCAGGATGCCCAGGTCGCCGAAGTCGGCCGCGTGCTGTCCGTCGGTGACGGCATCGCGCGTGTCTACGGTCTCGACAACGTCCAGGCGGGCGAAATGGTCGAGTTCCCCGGCGGCATCCGCGGCATGGCGCTGAACCTCGAAGTCGACAACGTCGGCATCGTGATCTTCGGCTCCGACCGCGACATCAAGGAAGGCGACACCGTCAAGCGCACCAACGCGATCGTTGACGTGCCCGCCGGCCCGGGCCTGCTCGGCCGCGTGGTCGACGCGCTCGGCAACCCGATCGACGGCAAGGGCCCGATCGTCGCCACCGAGCGTCGCATCGCCGACGTCAAGGCGCCGGGCATCATCCCGCGCAAATCGGTGCACGAACCGATGGCGACCGGCCTGAAGTCGGTCGACGCGATGATCCCGATCGGCCGCGGCCAGCGCGAGCTGATCATCGGCGACCGTCAGACCGGCAAGACCGCGATCGCGCTCGACACCATCCTGAACCAGAAGTCGTACAACGAAGCCAACCCCGAGAAGAAGCTGCACTGCTTCTACGTCGCCGTCGGCCAGAAGCGTTCGACCGTGGCCCAGCTGGTGAAGAAGCTCGAAGAAGCCGGCGCGATGGAATACACCACCGTCATCGCCGCCACCGCTTCGGACCCGGCGCCGATGCAGTATCTCGCCCCCTACACCGCGACCGCGATGGCGGAATACTTCCGCGACAACGGCATGCACGGGCTGATGATCTACGACGACCTCTCCAAGCAGGCCGTGTCCTATCGCCAGATGTCGCTGCTGCTGCGTCGTCCCCCGGGGCGTGAAGCCTATCCGGGCGACGTGTTCTACCTCCATTCGCGTCTGCTGGAGCGTTCGGCGAAGCTCAACGAGGATTTCGGTTCGGGCTCGCTCACCGCGCTGCCGATCATCGAAACCCAGGCGGGCGACGTGTCGGCCTATATCCCGACCAACGTGATCTCGATCACCGACGGCCAGATCTTCCTTGAAACCGAACTGTTCTACCAGGGCATCCGCCCGGCCGTGAACACCGGTCTCTCGGTGTCGCGCGTCGGCTCCTCGGCCCAGACCAACTCGATGAAGTCGGTCGCCGGCCCGGTGAAGCTCGAACTCGCGCAGTATCGCGAAATGGCCGCCTTCGCGCAGTTCGGCTCGGACCTCGACGCCGCGACGCAGAAGCTGCTGAACCGCGGTGCGCGTCTGACCGAGCTGATGAAGCAGCCGCAGTATTCGCCGCTGACCAACGCGGAAATCGTCGCCGTCATCTATGCCGGCACCAACGGTTTCCTCGATGCGATCCCGGTGAAGGAAGTCGGCCGGTTCGAGAAGGGCCTGCTGTCCTACCTGCGCACCAACCGCAAGGACGTCCTCGAGTGGATCACCAACGAAGATCCGAAGATCAAGGGTGACGCCGAAGCCAAGCTGAAGGCCGCGATCGAAGAATTCGCCAAGACTTTCGCTTGATCGGCCTGAAAGGACAGGGACATGCCCAGCCTTAAGGACCTGAAAAACCGGATCACGAGTGTCAAGAACACTCGCAAGATCACGAAAGCGATGCAGATGGTCGCGGCGGCGAAACTTCGCCGCGCCCAGGAGGCTGCCGAAGCCTCGCGGCCCTTCGCCGATCGGATGACCGCCGTCATGGCCGGTCTCGCCGCTTCGGTGGGTGGCTCCGATTCCGCGCCGCGTCTCCTTCGGGGGACCGGTTCGGACCAGGTGCAGCTCCTCGTCGTGATGACGGGCGAGCGTGGCCTGTGCGGCGGCTTCAACGCCAATATCGCCAAGCTCGCCAGGGCGAAGGCGCATGAGCTGATCGCCGCCGGCAAGACGGTGAAGATCCTGACCGTCGGCAAGAAGGGCCGCGACGCGCTGCGCCGTGACCTCGGCGATCATTTCGTCGGCCATGTCGACCTGAGCGAGGTGAAGAAGATCACCTATCTGACGGCGCGGGGGATCGCGCGCGACCTTCTCGACCGCTTCGATGCGGGCGAATACGATGTCGCGACGATCTTCTACTCGGTCTTCGAGAGCGTCATCAGCCAGGTGCCGACCGAACGCCAGATCATCCCCGCGAAATTCGACGCGGTGGAGGGCCACGGCGCCTCGGCGGTGTTCGATTACGAGCCGAGCGAGGAGGAGATCCTGCACGACCTGCTTCCGCGTGGTGTCTCGACGGCGATCTTCTCGGCGCTTCTGGAAAACAACGCCTCGTTCAACGGCGCCCAGATGTCGGCGATGGACAACGCGACGCGCAATGCGGGTGACATGATCGACAAGCTGACGATCCAGTACAACCGCTCGCGTCAGGCCGCGATCACCACCGAACTCGTTGAAATCATTGCGGGCGCCGAGGCGCTCTGACGGAACCGGAGAGAGAAACATGGCAAGCAAAGGCAAAGTGACCCAGGTCATCGGCGCCGTCGTCGACGTGCAGTTCGAAGGCGGCCTGCCCGCGATTCTGAACGCGCTCGAGACCACCAACAACGGCAAGAAGCTGGTGCTCGAAGTCGCCCAGCACCTGGGCGAGAACACCGTCCGCACCATCGCCATGGACGCGACCGAAGGTCTCGTCCGCGGCGCCGAAGTGTCGGATACCGGCGCTCCGATCACCGTTCCGGTGGGCAACGCGACCCTCGGCCGCATCCTCAACGTCATCGGCGCGCCGGTGGACGAAAAGGGCCCGGTCTCGAACGAGCAGGCGCGTGCGATCCACCAGCCGGCTCCGGAATTCGCCGAACAGTCGACCGAGAGCCTGATCCTCGTCACCGGCATCAAGGTGATCGACCTGCTCGCCCCCTACTCGAAGGGCGGCAAGATCGGCCTCTTCGGCGGCGCCGGCGTGGGCAAGACCGTGCTCATCATGGAGCTCATCAACAACATCGCGAAGGTGCACTCGGGCTTCTCCGTGTTCGCCGGCGTGGGTGAGCGTACCCGTGAAGGGAACGACCTCTATCACGAAATGATCGAATCGGGCGTTATCAACCTCGACAACCTCGCGGAGTCGAAGGTGGCGCTTGTCTACGGTCAGATGAACGAGCCTCCGGGGGCCCGTGCGCGCGTCGCGCTCACCGGTCTGACGCTGGCCGAACAGTTCCGCGACCAGTCGGGCACCGACGTGCTGTTCTTCGTCGACAACATCTTCCGTTTCACCCAGGCGGGTTCGGAAGTGTCGGCGCTGCTCGGCCGTATCCCCTCGGCCGTGGGCTATCAGCCGACGCTCGCGACCGACATGGGCGCGCTGCAGGAACGCATCACCTCGACCAAGGCGGGCTCGATCACCTCGGTGCAGGCGATCTACGTTCCGGCCGACGACCTTACCGACCCGGCGCCGGCGACCTCCTTCGCCCACCTCGACGCCACGACCGTGCTCTCGCGTGCGATCTCGGAACTCGGCATCTACCCGGCGGTTGACCCGCTCGACTCGACCTCGCGTATCCTCGATCCGCAGGTTGTCGGCGAAGAACACTACCAGGTCGCCCGTGACGTGCAGGGCATGCTGCAGCGCTACAAGTCGCTGCAGGACATCATCGCCATCCTCGGCATGGACGAACTGTCGGAAGAGGACAAGCTGACCGTGGCCCGCGCCCGGAAGATCCAGCGTTTCCTCAGCCAGCCGTTCGACGTGGCGAAGGTCTTCACCGGTTCGGACGGCGTCCAGGTGCCGCTCGAGGACACCATCAAGTCGTTCAAGGCTGTGGTGGCCGGCGAATACGACCACCTGCCGGAAGCTGCCTTCTACATGGTTGGCGGCATCGACGAAGTGATCGCCAAGGCGCAGAAGCTCGCCGCGGCGGCGTAAGGGGATAACCCATGGCCGATACGATGCAGTTCGACCTCGTCTCGCCCGAACGGAAGCTCGCTTCCGTTCAGGCCCGCGAGGTGCGCATTCCGGGCGCCGATGGCGACCTGACTGCGATGCCGGGGCATTCGCCCCTGATCACCACGCTGCGGCCGGGTATCCTGACCGTGGTCAGCGCCGAGGGCGCGGCGGATTACGCCGTGACCGGCGGCTTTGCCGAGATCAATGGCGAGGGCGTGATCGTTCTCGCCGAGCGCGGCATGCCGAAGGCGGAGCTGACCCCGGATGTCCACGCCGAGATGATGGAAGAGGCGCGCAAGGTCGTCGAGACCGCACCGCCCTCGCTCGTCGACGCGGCGGCGAAGATGCTCGCCGACATGGAAGCGCTCGGCACCCACATGACGCTCTGAGCGCAGCGCAGCGACTTTCGAAGCCCCGGGCCCGCCCGGGGCTTCTTCTTTTCAACCCGGGGCTTTTTTCTTTGCGGATTGCGTCGTAATCCTTGGAAAAGGCTTGAGGTTCACGATGCAGAAATTGTCCGCACACCGGGTCGGCATTGCGCAGGGCTCGCTCGTGCTGTTCTCCGATTACCAGGACGGCGGCGCGATGTGGACGGGCGAGGGCCCGCGCGAGCTGCGCCGCATCGTGACCTTCGACGAGCCCTTCCGCGAGCTGCCCTCGGTGATGGTCTCGCTTTCGATGTGGGACATCGACCAGAAGCACAATCCGCGCGTGGACATCTCCGCCGACATGGTGACGGTCGAGGGCTTCGTCATCGTCTTCCGCACCTGGGGCGACACCCGCGTCGCGCGCGTGCGCGCCGACTGGATGGCGATCGGCGGCGTAGCGCATGAGGACGACTGGGACGTCTACTGAGCCGCGAGGCGCAGCGCCTCGATCCGCCGCGCCCAGAGCATGGCCTCGTCCTCGGCGGCGACGAAGAGGAAGCTGACCGGATCATGTCCGGCGATGTGAATATGCAGCGCGAAGTCATCCGCCGTGTCGCTGCGCGGGATCCGTTCGACCCGGGGCGGGCCGAGATCGCAAAGCGGGCGCGTGACGGTGTCGCGGCGGCGCAGGCGATAGGTGGTGATCGTGGCCAGTCCCGTCGCGGGGTCGAGACGCAGATCGTGGCGGGGGGCGAAGGCCGCCCTGATCGCCGATATCCCGGTGAAGGCGAAGCCGATATAGACGCCGGCGGCGATCAGCTGGGCGATCGGGTGCAACTCGGGCGACAGCAGCGCCCCGGCGACGAGCACCGGACCCAGAATCACCACGAGGCCCACCATCACGAGGCCCACGCGCGCGAGACGGCGCATCGGCCCCTGCTTCTCCACAATCGCGTCGTTCTCGAAATGCATGCCGGCTCCTGCGCGTCGTCGCGACTGTGACGGGCGATTCGGGCGAGATCGTGAAACCGGCGGGGCAGGGCGCCCATGCAAAAGGGCGCCACAGGGGCGCCCTTCGCGAATTCCGTCTCGGGAAGGCTTACGCCAGCGCGAGGTTGGTCGCCGACTGGCGGCCGTCGCGGCCCGCTTCCAGATCGTAGGTCACGGCCTGACCATCGGCGAGGTGACGGATGCCCGCACGCTCCAGCGCCGAGATGTGGACGAAAACGTCCTTGCCGCCCGCTTCCGGGGCGATGAAGCCGAAGCCCTTGGTGTCATTGAACCATTTCACGGTGCCCTTGGCCATCGTGTAGTCTCCTTCAGATATGCTGCCCGCGGTATGCGGCAGCTCGGCATAGTCAGTTCGGTGCAACTGAAGCCGGTTAGGGAGACAGGTAGCGAAGCAACGTAGCGGAGGCCTGATACCCGAAATCGCGGGGCAATACAAGGTGCCATGCAAAAGGGCGCCCCGAAAGGCGCCCTTCGCGTTTCCCGGATGGGAGGCGTGATTACATCATGCCGCCCATGCCGCCCATGTCGGGCATGCCACCGGCCGGAGCCTTCGGCTCGGGCTTTTCGGCGATCATCGCCTCGGTGGTGATCAGCAGGCCGGCGACCGAAGCCGCGTTCTCGAGCGCGGTGCGGGTTACCTTGGCCGGGTCGATCACGCCGAACTTGAACATGTCGCCATATTCTTCGGTCTGCGCGTTGAAGCCGAACGAGGTCGATTCCGAATCACGGATCTTGCCGGCGACCACGGCGCCGTCGACGCCCGAGTTCTCCGAGATCTGACGCAGCGGCGCTTCGAGCGCGCGGCGGATGATCGAGATGCCCACGTCCTGATCGGCGTTGGCGCCCTTCAGGTCTTCGAGCGTCTTCGTGGCCTGAACCAGAGCCACGCCGCCGCCGACGATGATGCCTTCCTGAACCGCGGCGCGGGTCGCGTTGAGCGCGTCGTCGACGCGGTCCTTGCGCTCCTTCACCTCGACCTCGGTCATGCCGCCGACGCGGATGACGGCGACGCCACCGGCGAGCTTGGCAACCCGCTCCTGCAGCTTCTCGCGGTCGTAATCCGAGGTGGTTTCCTCGATCTGGGTGCGGATCTGGCCGACGCGGGCCTCGATCTCGGCCTTGTCGCCGGCGCCGTCGACGATCGTCGTGTTCTCTTTCGAGATCGAGATCTTCTTGGCCTTGCCGAGCATGTCGATGCCGACGTTCTCGAGCTTCATGCCGAGGTCGTCCGAGATCACCTGGCCGCCGGTCAGGATCGCGATGTCCTGCAGCATCGCCTTGCGACGATCACCGAAGCCCGGCGCCTTGACGGCGGCGATCTTCAGGCCGCCACGCAGCTTGTTGACGACGAGGGTGGCGAGCGCTTCGCCTTCCACGTCCTCGGCGATGATCAGGAGCGGCTTGGTCGACTGGATCACGGCTTCGAGCAGCGGCACCATCGGCTGCAGCGACGAGAGCTTCTTCTCGTGGAGCAGGATGTAGCAGTCTTCGAGATCCGCGATCATCTTGTCGGGGTTGGTCACGAAATAGGGCGAGAGGTAGCCGCGGTCGAACTGCATGCCTTCGACGACTTCGACTTCGGTCTCCATGCCCTTGTTTTCTTCGACGGTGATGACACCCTCGTTGCCGACCTTCTGCATCGCATCCGCGATGAAGCGGCCGATCTGGGCCTCGCCGTTGGCCGAGATTGTGCCGACCTGGGCGACTTCGTCCGAATCGGCGACCGGGCGCGAGGCGGCCTTGATCGCGTCGACGACCTTGGCGGTCGCGAGGTCGATGCCGCGCTTCAGATCCATCGGGTTGAGGCCGGCGGCGACCGACTTCAGGCCTTCCTTGATGATCGCCTGGGCGAGCACGGTGGCGGTGGTGGTGCCGTCGCCAGCCTCGTCATTGGTGCGGGCGGCGACTTCCTTCACGAGCTGCGCGCCCATGTTCTCGAACTTGTCGGACAGTTCGATTTCCTTGGCGACCGAAACACCGTCCTTGGTGATGCGGGGCGCACCGAACGACTTTTCGATGACGACGTTGCGGCCTTTCGGGCCCAGCGTGACCTTCACGGCGTCCGCGAGGATGTTCACACCCTTCAGCATGCGGTCGCGGGCATCGGTCGAGAACTTGACGTCCTTGGCTGCCATTTTATTGGCTCCTTTGAATATCGTTTGAGATCAGGGGTTTCGTCGCAATTACGCGATGATGCCCATGATGTCGGATTCTTTCATGATCAGCATCTCGACGCCCTCGAGCGTCACTTCGGTGCCCGACCATTTGCCGAACAGGATGCGGTCGCCGACCTTGACGGAGGGCGCGATCAGCTCGCCCGAATCCTTGCGCGCGCCTTCGCCCACGGCGACGACTTCGCCCTCGGCGGGCTTTTCTTTCGCGGTGTCGGGGATGATCAGGCCGCCCTTGGTTTTTTCTTCGCTCTGCACGCGCTTGACCAGCACGCGGTCGTGAAGCGGTTTGAATGCCATTTCGGTCACTCCCTAAGGTTCTATCGGGTTTGGCACTCGTCTTGCCTGAGTGCTAACGAGGCGGGAGTTAGTCACTGCCCCCCGCGGCTGTCAACACCGGCCCCGGGAAAATTTGCGCAAATTTTCCGCCGCATCGCGGCATCGGCGGGCCTTGGCCGGGGGCGCGGCGCGTGCCATCCTCGCCGCGATTTATCGGAGGCCGTCTTGCGTCGTTTCATTCTTCCCCTCGTGGTTTCCTTGCTCACCGCGGCGCCGCTCGCCGCCGAATGCGTGGGCACCGACCTCTTCGCCGCCCTGCCCGAGGCCGAGCGTTCCGCGATCACCGCAAGCGCGCATGCGGCGCCCTTCGCCCAGGGGCTGATCTTCCGCGCGACGAAGGAGGGGCAGGAAATCACCCTCGCCGGCACCTTCCACAGGCCCGACGCGCGGCATCAGGCCCTCGTCGACGAGCTGACCCCGGTGCTGGAAAAGGCCAGCGAACTGCTCGTCGAGGCCGGGCCCGAGGAGGAGGCGAAGATCAAATCCGTCACCACCGAGAACCC
>NZ_JBFXGV010000018.1:0-56953 GCF_050177655.1 Paenirhodobacter sp. | reverse complement strand
TCAACGCTTCATTGTAAGCCGACCAGTTCGTGGTCTTGTACTTCGTAGGGGCCCAACTGCTCATGCCATCCAGCTATCATGCTGGATTCACGCAGTGAATCCCTCACCCGATTTGTGCAACAAGGCCTCAGCGTTGCAAGTAACCCATTTTCAGTTCGCTTGCAGAATGTTGACGGCACAACAATGGTAGAGTGCTGCCAGCTCCTCGGTGTGCCAAATTTCAGAATTGGCACAATGGAGAGAGGCCGCTTGAATAATCTTCGTGAGCGGCGCAATGCGGTGTCTCACGGCCGCGAATCTTCGGTTCAGGTCGGCGGAAGGTTCTCCTTCAGAGAAATACGAACTATTCACTCAATCGCGGATACAGAAGTTGAAAAATTCGGTTTGGCTTTGAAGGCTTTTTTTGAGCAGAAAGGTTACGAGCGCAGCAGTGCGTAGCATTTCTGCTCATTAAAATCTGCCTGAGTGATGGCGACCTTTCAGTTGCTGTTGCGGTGAATGTCTCCGTCAGCGGCTCGCATCGCAGCAGTCCGACACGTGGACGAAGGGACGTTCTTCCCAAAACAAAAAGGGCGGGAAACCCCGCCCTCATCCCGTTCCGTTCAAGCCCGCTCTCAGATCCCGAGCTTCTTCGCCACGATCTCCTTCACCGCGGCCGGGTTCGCCTTGCCGCCCGAGGCCTTGATCACCTGGCCCACGAACCAGCCCACCAGCTTCGGATTGGCCTTCGCCTTCTCCACTTCGGCCGGGCTCGCGGCGATGATCTCGTCCACCGCCGCCTCGATCGCGCCGAGGTCGGTGACCTGCTTCATGCCGCGCGCGGTGACGATTTCGGCCGGATCGCCGCCCTCGGTGTAGACGATCTCGAAGAGATCCTTCGCGATCTTGCCCGAGATGTCGCCCGCCTTGATCAGCGCGATGATGCCGCCAAGCTGCGCGGGTGACACCGGGCTTGCGCCGATCTCCGCGCCGTCCTTCTTCAGCCGGCCGAAAAGCTCGTTGATCACCCAGTTCGCGGCAAGCTTGCCGTCGTCGCAGGCCGCCACCACCGCCTCGAAGTAATCGGCGTTCTCGACCTCGGCGGTCAGCACCGAGGCGTCGTATTCGCTCAGGCCCAGCCCATCGACGAAGCGCGCCTTCTTCTCGTCGGGCAGTTCCGGCATCGTGCCGGCGATGTCGTCGACCCAGCCCTGTTCGATTTCCAGCGGCAGCAGGTCGGGGCAGGGGAAGTAGCGGTAATCATGCGCCTCTTCCTTCGAACGCATGCTGCGCGTCTCGTTCTTGTCGGGGTCGTAGAGGCGGGTCTCCTGCGTGACGGTGCCGCCGTCCTCTAGGATCGCGATCTGGCGCCGGGCCTCATAGTCGATCGCCAGCTGGATGAAGCGCATCGAGTTCATGTTCTTCAGCTCGCAGCGCGTGCCGAGATGCGAGAAATCCTGCGTTTCCTGATACTTCTCGTATTGCCCGGGGCGGCAGACCGAAACGTTGACGTCGCAGCGCAGGTTGCCGTTCTGCATGTTGCCGTCGCAGGTGCCGAGGTAACGCAGGATCTGGCGCAGCTTGGCGACATAGGCGGCGGCCTCTTCCGGGCCGCGGATGTCGGGGCGGCTCACGATCTCCATCAGCGCCACACCGGTGCGGTTCAGGTCGACGAAGGACATGGTCGGATCCATGTCGTGGATCGACTTGCCCGCGTCCTGTTCGAGATGGATGCGCTCGATCCGCACCCGGCGCGCGACGCCCGGCCCCATGTCGACGAGGATCTCGCCCTCGCCCACGATCGGGTGGTAGAGCTGGCTGATCTGATAGCCCTGCGGCAGGTCGGGGTAGAAGTAGTTCTTGCGGTCGAAGGCGGAGCGCAGGTTGATCTCGGCCTTGAGGCCAAGCCCGGTGCGCACCGCCTGCGCGACGCAGAATTCGTTGATCACGGGCAGCATGCCGGGCATCGCCGCGTCGACGAAGGCGACATGGGAGTTCGGCTCCGCGCCGAACCCGGTCGAGGCGCCGGAGAAGAGCTTCGCATTCGAGCTCACCTGCGCATGGACCTCCATGCCGATCACCAGTTCCCAGTCGGCCTTGGCGCCGGCGATCACCTTGGGCTCGGGGGTCTTGTAGGCGAGATGGTCGAGCATCGCATGTTCCTTCTTGGCTTGAGCCCTTCTAGGACGGCTGAGCGGCTTGGGCAAGATACGAGCGGGCCCTGCGTGGCGCGGGCGGAGGGGGGCGCCGCCCCCCGTCCTGCGGACGCCCCCCGAGGTATTTTCGGCAAGATGAAAGCGCATCCCCCTTCATCTTGCCCGAAATACCTCGGGGGTGCGGGGGCAGCGCCCCCGCGCGTCAGCCCAGAAGCCTTGCAGTCATCTCGCTCAGATCGCGGCTGAGGCCCGGCTGCGCCGCGATCCGCGTCAGTTCCCCGCGCATCAGCGCCTGCCGGGCGGTGTCATAGCGCGCCCAGGTCTCGAAGGCGGTCGACATCCGCGCCGCGGTCTGCGGGTTCATCGGGTCGAGCCGGATCAGCCAGTCGGCATAGAAGCGATAGCCCGCGCCATCGGCCCGGTGGAAGCCGGCATGGTTCGCCGACAGCCCGCCGAGCAGGCTGCGGAAGCGGTTCGGGTTCTTCCAGTCGAAGAGCGGATCGGCGGCGAGCGCCTCGGCCCGCGCCACCGCCGCCGCGGGCGGGGTGAGCGCGGCTTGTGCCATGAACCATTTGTCCATCACGAGGCGGTTGTTTTCCCAGCGCGCGCGGAAGCTGGCAAGCGGGCCTTCGGCCTTGCCCAGTGCGATGAGCTGGTTCAGCGCGCCGAGGCTTTCGGTCATGTTCGTGGCGCTGTCGAAGAGCGCCTGCGCCCGCGCGCCGCCGTCGATCGCGGAAAGCGGGGCGAGGCAGGCGAGCCGCAGCGATCGCAGCCCCGAGGGCGCGGCATCGGGGGTGTAGGGGCCGGGCACGGCGCAGGCCGCATAGGTCGCGGCGAGCGCAGCCTCGTGCCGGTTTGCGAGCGTTTCCATCAGCTTGCGCCGCGCCGCGTGGATTGCGTCGGGGTCCGGCACGGCGCCGGCGGAGGCCAGCGCCTGCGCCACCTCATCCTCGCCGGGCAGCCGCAGGCAGAGCGCGCGGAAGGCAGGTTCCGCCGTCTCATCCGCGATCAGCCGGCCCACCGCGTCGAGATATTCGCCGCCGGGCGCGCCGCCCTGCGCCATTGCGCAAAGCGTCGAAAGCGCGAGCGCGCGCCCCGCCTCCCAGCGGTTGAACGGGTCGCTGTCATGGGCGAGCAGGAAGGCCTGTTCGGCGGGCGAGGTCTCCCGTTCGAGCACCACGGGCGCCGAGAAGCCGCGCAGGATCGAGGGCACGGGCCTCGCGCCGAGCCCCTCGAAGGTGAAGCTTTGCCGCGCCTCGGTCATCTCGAGCACCTGCGTCGGCACGACCTCGTCCCCGTTCGGGCCAAGCAGGCCGACGGCGATCGGAATGAGCCGCGCGGGTTTTTCGGCCTGTCCCGGGGTGGCGGCGGTTTCCTGCGTGAAATCAAGCGTATAGGTGCCGTTTTCGAAACGCTCGGCGACCTTCAGATGCGGCGTTCCGGCGTCGGTGTACCAGCGCTTGAACTGCGTCAGATCGCGGCCCGAGCTGTCCTCGAACACCTTGATCCAGTCCTCGATCGTGCAGGCCTGCCCGTCGTGCCGCGCGAAATAGAGATCGAGCGCCGCCCGGTAGCCCTCCGGCCCGACGAGCGTCTTGAGCATGCCGACGACCTCGGCGCCCTTTTCATAGACGGTCGCGGTGTAGAAATTGTTGATCTCGCGGTAATGGTCGGGCCGCGGCGGGTGGCTGAGCGGGCCGGCATCCTCGCGGAACTGGCGGCCGCGCAGCGTGATGACATCCTCGATCCGCTTCACCGCGCCAAGGCGCATGTCCGCGGTGAAGCTCTGGTCGCGGAACACCGTCAGCCCCTCCTTCAGACAAAGCTGGAACCAGTCGCGGCAGGTGATCCGGTTGCCCGTCCAGTTGTGGAAATACTCATGCGCGATCACCGCCTCGATCCGTTCGTAATCAAGATCGGTGGCGGTCTCGGGCGAGGCGAGAACGAGCTTCGAGTTGAAAATGTTCAACCCCTTGTTCTCCATCGCGCCCATATTGAAGTCATCGACCGCGACAATGTTGAAAATGTGCAGGTCGTATTCGCGGCCATAGGTCCGCTCGTCCCAGCCCATCGAGCGCTGCAACGCGCCGAGCGCAAAGCCGCAGCGGTCCTCGTCGCCCGGGCGCACCCAGATGTTGAGCGCGACCTCGCGCCCCGACATCGTGGTGAAGCTGCCCGAGGTCGCGACGAGATCGCCGGCGACGAGCGCGAAGAGATAGGCGGGCTTCGGCCAGGGGTCGTCCCATTCGGCAAAGCCCGCGCCCTGCGCGACCGGGTTGCCGTTCGAAAGCAACACCGGCAGGTCGCTTTCGATGCGCACATGGAAGCGCGCCATCACGTCGGGTCGGTCGGGGTAGAAGGTGATCTTGCGGAAGCCCTCGGCCTCGCATTGCGTGCAATACATGCCGTTCGACATGTAGAGCCCCTCGAGCGCGGTGTTCAGCGCCGGCGCGATCTCGACCTCGGTCGTGAGGGTGAAGGCCCCCTCGGGCAGGGCCGCCGGATGGATCGTGAGGCCGGTCTCGGTGAGCAGATAATCCGCGGGTTTCAGATCCGCCCCGTCGATCGCAAGCGCGATCAGCTTCAGCTCCTCGCCATCGAGCACCAGCGCCGCGCCGGCCTCGCGCGGGGTCAGGTGCAGCTCCGCCTGCACCCGCGTCGCCTCGGGCGCGAGGCGGAAGCGCAGCGAAACGCGCTCGAGCGCGAAGGGAAAGGGGCGGTAATCGGCGAGGTAGGTGGTGGCGTGCATGGATCCTGTCCGCGGTTGCGACATTTGCGGCAAGCTAGGCCTCCCGGCGGTCAGGGGCAAGGCGGCGGAACCCGGCCGGTCGCCGCGCTTTCTTCTGGACAGGGTCGGTCCCGGGGGGCAACAGTCGCCCCGAAGTTTGAGGAGGGCACCATGACGGCAGTGGAACGCGAAGGGTTGCAGGTGGCGGCGGAGCTTGCCGCTTTCGTCGAGGAGCGGGCGCTGCCCGGCACCGGCGTCGCGCCGGAGGCCTTCTGGGCCGGGTTCTCGGAGCTTCTGCACGCGTTCGGCCCGCGCAACCGCGCGCTTCTGGAAAAGCGCGAGGCGTTGCAGGCGCGGATCGACGATTGGCATCTGCATCATCGCGGCCAGGGCCATGATGCCGCGGCCTATCGCGCCTTTCTTGAAGAGCTTGGCTATCTCCTGCCGGAAGGCCCTGATTTCACGATCGAAACCGGCGAGACCGACCCCGAGTTCGCCACCGTCTGCGGGCCGCAGCTGGTGGTGCCGATCATGAATGCGCGCTACGCGCTCAATGCCGCGAATGCGCGCTGGGGCTCGCTTTACGATGCGTTCTACGGCACCGATGCGCTGGGCGATCTGCCCACGGGCAAGGGCTATGACCCGGCGCGCGGCGCGCGGGTGATCGCGAAGGCGAAGGAATTCCTCGACGTGGCGGCGCCGCTCGTCGCGGGCTCCTGGGCCGATGTCACGAAGCTCTGGTTGCAGGACGGCGGGCTTTTCGCGCTCTGCAGCGGCGAGGAGACCGGGCTGAAGGACCCGGCGCAGTTCCTGGGCTATGCCGGCACGGCGGAGGCGCCGACGGCGGTGGTGCTGCGCAACAACGGGCTGCATCTGGTGATCGACATCGACCCGACCCATCCGATCGGCCAGGCGGATCCGGCCGGGATCGCCGATCTGCGGCTCGAATCCGCGATCTCCTCGATCATGGATTGCGAGGATTCGGTCGCCGCCGTCGATGCCGAGGACAAGGTGCTCGCCTATGCGAACTGGCTTGGCCTGATGCAGGGCACGCTTTCCGAGGAGGTCGCGAAGGGCGATCGCGTGATCCATCGCGCGCTGAACCCCGATCTCGATTTCACCGCGGCGGAAGGCGGGGCGCTCACGCTCAAGGGCCGCGCGCTGATGCTCGTGCGCAATGTCGGCCATCTGATGACCAACCCCGCGATCCACACCCGCGACGGCGCCGAGGCCTATGAGGGGCTGATGGACGCGATGCTCACCACGCTTTGCGCGATGCATGACCTGCGCAAGCAGGGCGGCCCGCGCAATTCGGTCACCGGATCGGTCTATGTCGTAAAACCGAAGATGCACGGGCCCGAAGAGGTCGCTTTCGCCTGCGAAATCTTCGATCATGTTGAAAAAGTGCTAGGCCTGCCGCGCTACACGGTGAAGCTCGGGATCATGGACGAGGAGCGGCGCACCTCCGCCAACCTCAAGGAATGCATCCGCGCCGCCTCCCGTCGCGTCGCCTTCATCAACACCGGCTTCCTCGATCGCACCGGCGACGAGATCCACACCTCGATGGAGGCGGGGCCGATGCTGCGCAAGGGCGAGATGAAATCGCAGCCCTGGATCTCCGCCTACGAGGACCGCAACGTCGATATCGGGCTGCGCTGCGGGCTTGCGGGCAAGGCGCAGATCGGCAAGGGCATGTGGGCGATGCCCGACAAGATGGCCGACATGTTGCGCGAGAAGATCGCGCATCCGATGGCGGGGGCGAATTGCGCCTGGGTGCCGTCGCCCACCGCCGCGACGCTGCACGCGACGCATTATCACCGCGTCGACGTGAAGGCGCGTCAGCGCGAGATCGCCGCGCTCGAACGGCCCGCGCGGCTCGAGGATCTGCTCATGATCCCGCTCGCGACCGGGCGCAACTATTCCGACGAGGAGATCACCGCCGAGATCGAGAACAGCGCGCAGGGCATCCTTGGCTATGTCGTGCGCTGGGTCGATCAGGGGGTCGGCTGCTCGAAAGTGCCCGACATCCACGACGTCGGCCTGATGGAAGACCGCGCGACCTGCCGTATTTCCAGCCAGGCGCTGGCGAACTGGCTGCATCATGGCCTCGTCAGCGAGGGGCGCGTGATGGAGGCGCTGCGCAAGATGGCGCTGGTCGTCGACCGGCAGAACGCGGGCGATCCGGCCTATCGCGCGATGGCGCCGGCCTATGACGGGCTCGCCTTCCAGGCCGCCTGCGATCTGGTCTTCCTCGGCCGGGTGCAGCCCTCGGGCTATACCGAGCCGGTGCTGCATCAGCGCCGCGCCCAGGTGAAGGCGGGCGGCTGAGGCCGCAGGGGCGTTTCGTCCCTCCTGCACAGATGCTGCGCGCGCATTGGGGTTTGCGCGCGCGCTCCTGCGCGTTACCTTTGCGGCAAAGGAGAACGCCATGCATCGTCCCGTCGTCGGCATCATCGGCAATCGCGGCCTTCTGAACGACCGCTACCCCGTCTTCGAGGGCGGGCAGATGAATTCCTGCGCGGTCAGCCATGTTGCGGGCTGCCTGCCGCTTCTGATCCCCGCCGATCCGGTGATGGTCTCGGTCGAGGAGCTGATGGAGGTCTGCGACGGATTCCTGCTCACCGGCGGGCGGCCGAACGTGCATCCGAGCGAATATGGCGAGGAGGCGACCGACAAGCACGGCACCTTCGACCGGGCGCGCGACGCGATCACCTTGCCGTTGGTGCGCGCCTGCGTCGAACGCGGTCAGCCCTTCCTCGGCATCTGTCGCGGCTTTCAGGAGGTCAATGTCGCGATGGGCGGCACGCTGCACCCCGAGATCCGCGAGCTGCCGGGCCGGATGAACCACCGCATGCCGCCCGAGGGCACGCTGGAGGAGGCCTTTGCGCTGCGCCACAAGGTGGTGCTTGCCCCCGGCGGGCGCTTCGCGCGGCTCTTCGGCGCCGAGGAGGTGATGACCAACACGCTGCACGGGCAGGGGATCTGCAAGCCCGGCCCGCGCGTGGTGATCGAGGGTCGCGCCGAGGACAACACGCCCGAGGCGATCTGGATCAAGGATGCGCCGGGCTTCACCCTCGCGGTGCAATGGCATCCGGAATGGAACGCCGAGCATGACCCGGTCTCGCGCCCGCTTTTCACCGCCTTCGGCGATGCGGTGCGCGACTGGGCGGCGAAGAAACTCGCGCCCTGCCGGCAGGCCTCGTGATCGCTAGCGCAGGTATTTCGCCGCTTCCTTGCGCGCGAAGGGCTTGAGCGTCTCGCCATGCACGGCGAGCCAGTCGCGCACCGCGGGCGCATCGTGCTTCGACAGCTCGCGCAGCCACCAGGCCACCGCCTTTTGAATAAACCAGTCGCGCTCGGGCGCGAGGGTGGCACACCAGCCGAGGACGCGGGTGCGGATCGCCTGTTCCTCCGCGGTCGGATTGTTCGATTTGGTGTAGGGCAAGGTGATGACCAGCGCGGCGCGCCGGGTCCACATGTTCGAATTCTGCAACCAGCCCTCGACCGCGTCGAGCCGCGACGGATCCGCGACGAGGCGCCGCCCGCCCGCGTTGCAGGCGTGATCGGCGACCGCCCAGCCCTCGAACTCCGGCGCCCAGGAGGCGATCGCCGCCCAGGCCCCCGCGTCCGGGCGCAGCCGCGCCTGGGTGAGCAGCTTCGCCGCCGCCACCATCGCCTCGTGGATCCCGCTGTGCCAGAGCGCATCGGCAAGGGCCACCCGCTCCTCCACCGTCGCCTGCGCGCGCCAGAGCCGCACCATGTCCTCGATCAGCGGCACGGAAACGCCGAGATAGCGGCGATCGACCTTGTGATAGGCGGCCGCCCCCGCGGCCTTTTCCGCCTCGCCGCAGGCCTCGAGCGCGGCGATCGCCTCGGCGGGCGTGGGCGGCGGGCCGAGGTCTTCGGTCTCTTCCGCCTCCTCATATTGTTCGTAATCCGCATCCGAGGCGGCATATTCCGCGGCCTCGGCGGCGAGCCGGGCCTCCTCCTCGGTGAGCGGCCGGTCCTCGGCCACGATCACCTTCGGTTTGCGGCTGCGCGCCATTACTCGACCGTCACCGATTTCGCGAGATTGCGCGGCTGGTCGACATCGGTGCCCTTCGCGATCGCGGTGTGATAGGCAAGGAGCTGCGCGGGCAGCGCGTAGAGGATCGGCGCGAAGGGCTCGGGCACCTCGGGCATCTTCAGGCTCGCCCAGACGCCGTCCTCCGCCGCGGCGAGGCCCTTGCCGTCGGAGACGAGCAGCACCTGCCCGTGGCGCGCCATCACCTCCTGCATGTTCGACACCGTCTTGTCGAAAAGCCGGTCATGCGGCGCCATCACGATCACCGGCACGGTCCGGTCGATCAGCGCGATCGGCCCGTGCTTGAGCTCGCCCGAGGCATAGCCTTCGGCGTGGATATAGCTGATTTCCTTGAGTTTCAGCGCGCCTTCGAGGGCGAGCGGGAACATCGGGCCACGGCCGAGGAAAAGGATGTCCTGCGCTTCGGCCAGACGTTCGGCGAGATGCGCGATCTGCCCGGAGCTGTTCAGCGCCGCGTTCATCAGCCCGGGCAGCGAGCGCAGCGCCTCGGCGTGGCGGGCGAATTCGGCGTCGCTCAGCGTGCCGCGGTCGCGCCCGGCCTTGAGCGCGAGCACGGCGAGCACGAGCAGCTGGCAGGTGAAGGCCTTGGTCGAGGCGACGCCGACCTCGACCCCGGCGAGGATCGGCAGCGCCACGTCGCATTCGCGCGCGATCGAGGAGGTCGGCACGTTCACCACGGCGACGGTCTTCGCGACCTTCTCCTGCGCGTAGCGCAGCGCGGCGAGCGTGTCGGCGGTCTCGCCCGACTGGCTCACGAAGACCGCGAAGCTGCGCCCGGGCAGCGGCGGTTCGCGATAGCGGAACTCAGAGGCGACGTCGATCTCGCAGGGTAGGCGGGCGAGGCTCTCGAACCAGTATTTCGCCACCGAACAGGCATAGAAGGCGGTGCCGCAGGCGACGAGCGTCAGCCGGTCGATGTTCGAAAAGTCCAGGTCTTCGGGCAGCTGAAGCCCGGTTTCGGGCAGGTAATGTTGCAAAGCATCCCCAAGCACCACCGGCTGCTCGGCGATTTCCTTCGCCATGAAATGCTTGTAGCCGCCCTTTTCGATCCGCGCCTGACCCAGGTCGATGCGCGCCTCGTCGCGGTTCGCGCGCCGCCCGGCTTCGTCGAAGATCTCGGCGCCGGCACGGGTGACGAAGGCGTAATCCCCCTCGTCGAGATAGGTGATGCGGTCGGTGAGCGGGGCGAGCGCGATCGCGTCGGAGCCGACGAACATCTCGCCGGTGCCATGCCCGATCGCAAGCGGCGAGCCGCGGCGCGCGGCGATCATCAGATCGTCCTCGCCCTCGAAGATCCAAAGCAGCGCGAAGGCGCCCTCGAGCCGTTTCAGCGTGGCGACGGCGGCCTCGCGCGGGGCCAGCCCCTGATCCATATACATCCGGGTGAGCAGCGCGACGGTCTCGGTGTCGGTCTGCGTCTCGGGCAGCAGCCCGACGGTCGCGAGCTCCGCGCGCAGCTCGCGGAAGTTCTCGATGATGCCGTTGTGCACCACCGCGACCGGGCCCGAGCGATGCGGATGGGCGTTGCCCTCGGTCGCGGCGCCATGCGTCGCCCAGCGGGTGTGGCCGATGCCCGATTTGCCCGGCAGCGGCTGATGCACCAGCAGATCGGAGAGGTTGACGAGCTTGCCCACCGCGCGGCGGCGGTCGAGCCGGCCATCGTTCACCGTCGCGATGCCCGCCGAGTCATAGCCGCGGTATTCCAGCCGCTTCAGGCTTTCCACAAGCAGCGGCGCCACTTCGTGATTGCCAAGAACCCCAATGATCCCGCACATTTACGCGCCTTTCTTCAGGTTGGCCTTCTGCGCGCGCAGCCGCTCGAAGAGCTTCGTTGCAAGGCCCGGTTTCACCACCTGTTTCGCGCGGCCAAGCGCCACCGCGCCGGCCGGCACGTCCTCGGTGATGACCGAGCCGGAGCCGGTCAGCGCGCCGTCGCCCACCGTCACCGGCGCGACCAGCATCGTGTCCGAGCCGATGAAAGCGTTCGCGCCGATCGTGGTGCGATGCTTGAACACGCCGTCGTAGTTGCAGGTCACCGTGGCCGCGCCGATATTCGTGTGCTCACCGATATCCGCGTCGCCGAGATAGCTCAGATGCCCGGCCTTCACCCCCTCGCCGAGGATCGAATTCTTCACCTCGACGAAATTGCCGATATGCACATCCTCGGCCAGCTCCGCGCCGCCGCGCAGCCGGGCGAAGGGGCCGATCGTCGCCCCGCGCGAGATGTGGCAATCCTCGAGATGGCAGAAGGCCTCGATCGTGGCGCCGCTCTCCACCGTCACGCCGGGGCCGAAGACCACGTTCGGGCCGATCACCACGTCGCGGCCGATCCAGGTGTCGAGCGCGAAATAGGTCGTCGCCGGATCGGCGAGCGTCACCCCGTTTTCCAGCGCCTCGTCGCGGGCGCGGGCCTGGAACAGCGCCTCGGCCCGGGCCAGCTCGGCGCGGGTGTTGATGCCGAGCGTCTCCGCCTCGGGGCAGGTCACGACTTCAGCGGTGAGCCCGCGGTCACGGGCGAGGCCGACGATGTCGGTGAGGTAGTATTCGCCGGCGGCATTGTCGTTGCCGATCTGCCCGACGAGCTGCGCAAGCTGCGTCGCATCACAGGAAATGACGCCGGAATTGCAAAGGGTTATCGCGCGTTCTTCATCTGTCGCATCCTTGAATTCGACGATCCGTTCGAGCGCGCCACCCGCGACCACGAGCCGCCCGTAACGCCCGGGATCCGCCGCCTCGAAGCCGAGCACGGTGACATCGGCGCGGCTCTCGGCGAGCGCCGCGAGCGTTTCGGGCCGGATGAAGGGGGTGTCGCCGTAAAGCACGATGACGCGGCCGTTGAACTCCGAAAGCTGCAAGATCGCCTGCGCGACCGCATGCCCGGTGCCGAGCTGTTCGGCCTGCAGCACCACCTCCGCCTCGGGGTCGAGCTTGGCGACGGCCTTCGTCACCGCCTCGGCGCCATGGCCCGCGACGACGGTAACGCGCTCGGGTTCGAGCGAGCGGCCCGCATGCAGCGCATGGGCGAGGAGCGGCGCGCCGCCGAGGCGGTGCAGCACCTTCGGCAGGTCGGAGTTCATGCGGGTGCCCTGGCCTGCGGCCAGAATGATGAGGGCGATCGCCATGGGAATGCCTTTTCTTCTGCTCGGGCCTGTTTTACCGATACCATATCTCGCTGCAAGAGACAGGCGATCACACTCTTTTTCGTGGCTGTAACAGGAAACTTCGATGCAAAAGACGGTGGTCTTCGATCTCGACGGGACGCTCGCGGATACCTCGGCCGATCTGATCGCGGCGGCGAATGCCTGTTTCCGGACGCGGGGCCTGGGCGATCTGCTCGATCCGGGCGCCGATGCGCTGACCGCCTTTCACGGCGGGCGGGCGATGCTGCGGCTGGGCTATTCCCGCGCCGGACGCGCCGATACCGAGGCGCTGGCCGAGGCCGACTATCGCCCGCTGCTCGACCATTACGGCGCGCATATCTGTGAGGAAACAAGGCTTTACCCCGGTGCGGCGGAGGCGGTTTCCGCGCTGCGCGCGGCCGGCCACGCCACCGCGATCTGCACCAACAAGCCCGAGGGGCTCGCCCGCGATCTGGTCGCGGCGCTTGGCATCGCGGGGCTCTTCGATGCGCTGATCGGCGCCGACACGCTGCCGGTGCGCAAGCCCGATCCCGCGCCCTATGCCGCCGCGGTCGCGGGGGCGGGGGGCAGCGTCGCGCGCTCGCTCCTCATCGGTGACACCAATACCGACCGGGAGACGGCGCGCGCTGCGGGCGTGCCCTGCGTGCTCGTGACCTTCGGGCCGGAGGGGCAGGGGATTGCGCGGCTTGCGCCCGAGGCGCTGCTCGACTACTACGGCGACCTTCCTGCGCTGGTCGCGCGCCTTTTCGCCTGAGCCTTTCATGAGTTCCGTTCCCGCCCCCCCGGCGCCGCAGGCCGCGCGCCGCGCCACCATCTTCGCGCTGCTCGTCGTCTTCATCGACATGGTCGGGCTTGGCCTGATCCTGCCGGTGCTGCCACGGCTGATCGAGGAGGTGGGCGATGTCGATCTGGGGCATGCGGCCACGATCGGCGGCGCGCTTTTCGCCGTCTATTCGCTGGCGCAATTCCTGCTCGCGCCGCTGCTCGGCGCGCTTTCCGACCGGATCGGTCGGCGCCCGCTGTTGCTCCTTGCGGTGGGCGGGCTTGGCCTCGACTACGTGTTGCATGCGCTCGCGCCAAGCCTGGGCTGGCTCTTCGTCGGGCGGATCATCGCCGGGGCCTGCGGCGCCTCCTTCGTGATCGCGAACGCCTGCCTCGCCGATGTCTCGACGCCGGAAAACCGCGCCCGCGTCTTCGGCCTGATGGGCGCGGCCTTCGGCCTTGGCTTCGTGCTCGGGCCGGGGCTCGGCGGCATGCTCGGCACGCTCGGCACGCGGGTGCCGTTCTGGGCGGCGGCGGGGCTCGCGCTGGCGAATTTCGTCTTCGGCCTGCTCTTCCTGCCGGAGACGCTCGCCCCCGAGAAGCGCCGCGCCTTCCGCTGGCGCGAGGCGAACCCGCTCGGCGTGCTTCTCGTCTTCGCCCGCTACCGCGGCGTGCTGCCGATGGCGGCGGTGGTATTTCTCTATTTCTTCGGCTCGGCGGTCTATCCGGCGATCTGGGCCTTCTGGGGGATCGCGAAATTCGGCTGGTCCGAACTCACCGTGGGCATCTCGCTTGCGGCCTTCGGGGGCGTGATGGCGCTCGCCCAGGCGACGCTCGTCGGCCCCTCCGTTGCGCGCTGGGGCGAGGCGCGGGTGGCGCTTTTCGGCCTCTTCATCGCCGCCGCGGCCTGCCTCGGCTACGGGCTCGCGCCCGGGCTCGCGGTGGTGCTGATGCTGCTTGTGCTGCACGCGCCCGAGGGCTTCGTGCACCCGATGATGAGCGCGCTGATGTCGCGCGCCGTGCCCGAGGACGCGCAGGGCGCGCTGCAGGGCGGCATTTCCGCGCTGATGAGCCTCGCGATGCTGCTCGGCACGCTGTTCTTCACCTGGATCTTCGGCTATTTCCTGTCGGGCGCCGCGCCCTGGCGCAGCCCGGACGCGGCCTTCTTCACCGCGGCGGCGGTGCTTGTCGTGCCGCTCGGGCTTTTCGCGGGGCTGATGCGACGCCACAGGATCTGAGGCGGACATGGACGAGATCTTCACCGGAAACTTCACCCAGCAGGAGCCGATCCCCGAGGCGGCGATCGAAGCGGCGGTCGCGGTGCTGCGCACGGGGCGGCTGCACCGCTACAACGTCGTCGAGGGCGAGGCGGGGGAGGCGGCGCTGCTCGAGGAGGAATTCGCCGCGGCGATCGGGGCGAAATACTGCCTCGCCGTCGCCTCGGGCGGCTATGCGCTCGGCTGCGCGCTGCGTGCGGCGGGCGTGAAGCCCGGCGACAAGGTGCTGACGAACGGGTTTACCCTTGCCCCGGTGCCGGGGGCGATCGCGTCCCTGGGCGCCTCGCCGGTCTTCGTCGAGGTGACCGAGGATCTGGTGATCGACCTCGACGATCTGGCGGCCAAGGCGGATCAGGCGCGGGTGCTCATGCTGAGCCACATGCGCGGCCATATCTGCGACATGGACGCGCTGATGGAGATCGCGCGCGCGCATGATCTGACGGTGATCGAGGATTGCGCCCATACGATGGGGGCCGCCTGGGCCGGCGTGCCCTCGGGCCGGCACGGCGCGGTGGGCTGCTATTCGACCCAGACCTACAAGCACATGAACTCGGGCGAGGGCGGGCTGATCGTCTCCGACGATCCCGATCTGATGGCGCGGATGATCCTCCTGTCGGGGAGCTACATGCTTTACCCGCGCCACCGCGCCGCGCCGCCTGCCGCGCATTTCGAGGGGCTGAAATACGACACGCCCAATGTCTCGGGGCGGATGGACAATCTGCGCGCCGCGGTGCTGCGGCCCCAGATCCCGACGCTGCCCGAGCGCGTCGCGCGCTGGAACGCGCTTTACCGGGGGATGGAGGCGGGGCTGGCCGGCGTGCCGGGGCTGCGCCTCGTGAGCCGCCCGCAGGCGGAGGCCTATGTCGGCTCCTCCTTCCAGTTCCTGCTGCCCGGTCGCACCGCCGAAGCCATTGCCGATTTCGTCGCCCGCTGCGCCGCACGCGGGGTGGAACTGAAATGGTTCGGCGCGGCCGAGCCCGCGGGCTTCACCTCGCGCTACGACAGCTGGCGCTATGCCGCCGCGCAACGCCTGCCGAACACCGACCGCATCCTTTCGGGGCTGCTCGATCTGCGCCTGCCGCTGACCTTCTCCGAAGGCGACGCGGCCCAGATCGCCCGCATCATCGCCGCCGAGGCACGCGGGTAAGCGGGGAGGGGGCTCTGCCCCCCGGCTTCGCCTCCCCCCGAGGTATTTTCGGCAAGATGAAAGCCGAGCGGGTGTTTTCATCTTGCCCGAAATACCTCGGGGGTCCGGGGGCAGCGCCCCCGGCTCACTGCGATCCGTAAAGCGGCACGGTCGAGATCGACATCTTCGCCGAGCCCTCGGTCAGCTCATTTGCATGGCTGAGATAGATCAGCGTCTGGTTCTTCTCATCGAAGATCCGCGTCACCCGCAGCGACTTGAACACCAGCGACCGGCTTTCGGAAAACACCTTCTCCCCTTTCGGGCCGCGGGCGATGTCGCCGATCCGGATCGGCCCGGTCTGGCGGCAGGCGATCGAGGCGTTCGACGGATCCTCGAACCAGTTGCCCTGTTTCAGCCGGTCGAGGAGCGAGCGGTCGAAATAGGCGATGTGGCAGGTCACGCCCTCGACCTTCGGATCGGCGATCGCCTCGATGACGATGTCGTTGCCGGTCCAGTCGACCCCGACGCGGCCGACCTCCTCGGCGAGCGCGGGCGTGGTGGCAAGGGCGATGAGCGTGGCAAGCATCAGGCGCATGGGAACCTCCGTTTGCCCCAAGATGGGGGTGCACCCCGGGGCGCGCAACGGGGGTTGACGCGAATCGTCCGTTTCCATTAAATGAACAAGCGTTCAATAACGGAGGGGAGGCCGCAATGTTCGCAGGCTCGATGACATTCGATCTGGGCGAGGACATCACCGCGCTGCGCGAGATGGCGCATTCCTGGGCGCAGGAGCGGCTGAAGCCGATCGCCGCCGCGGTCGATCGCGACAATCTCTTTCCGGCGGAGCTCTGGGCGGAGATGGGGGAGCTTGGCCTCCTCGGCATCACCGTGTCCGAGGAATACGGTGGCGCGGGGATGGGCTATCTCGCCCATGTCGTCGCCACCGAGGAGATCGCCCGGGTTTCCGCCTCGATCTCGCTGAGCTACGGCGCGCATTCGAACCTCTGCGTGAACCAGCTGAAGCTGAACGGCTCGTCCGCGCAGAAGGCGAAATACCTGCCGGGACTGGTGAGCGGCCAGCAGGTCGGCGCGCTCGCGATGTCCGAGACCGGGGCCGGTTCCGACGTCGTCGGCATGAAGCTGCGCGCGGAAAAGCGTGACGGGCATTACCTGCTCAACGGCCACAAATACTGGATCACCAATGGCTGCGACGCCGACACGCTGGTGGTCTATGCCAAGACCGACCCCGAGGCGGGCTCGAAAGGGATCACCGCCTTCATCGTGGAAAAGGGCTTCAAGGGGTTTTCCACCTCGCCCCATTTCGACAAGCTCGGCATGCGCGGCTCGAACACGGCGCAGCTTTTCTTCGACAATTGCGAGGTGCCCTTCGAGAACGTGCTCGGCACCGAGGGCAAGGGCGTGCGCGTGCTGATGTCGGGGCTCGACTATGAGCGCGTGGTGCTGAGCGGCATCGGCACCGGGATCATGGCGGCCTGTCTTGACGAGGTGGTGCCCTATGCGAAGGAGCGCCATCAGTTCGGCCAGCCGATCGGGAATTTCCAGCTGATGCAGGCGAAGATCGCCGACATGTATGTCGCGATGAACACCGCCCGCGCCTATACCTATGAGGTCGCCAAGGCCTGCGATCGCGGCGCGGTGACGCGGCAGGATGCGGCGGCGACGGTGCTTTACGCCTCCGAGCAGGCGATGGTGCAGGCGCATCAGGCGGTGCAGGCGCTGGGCGGCGCCGGGTTCCTCAATGACAGCGTCGTTTCGCGCCTCTTCCGCGATGCGAAATTGATGGAGATCGGGGCTGGCACCTCGGAAATCCGGCGTATGCTGATCGGACGTGAGATCATGGAGAAAGCCTGATGCGTCCGACCCTTGCCGCCCTTGTCGCCCTTATTCCCACCGCCGTCATGGCGCAGGATCTGCCCGCCGATGCCCTTGCCGGGGTCGAGGCCGCGGTGCGGAGCTGTTTTGCCGAATATGACCCCTATGCCGGCGGGCCGAGCTGCCTTGGGCAGGCGGCACAGGGCTGCATGGCGGCGACCGATCAGTCGACGCTTTCGACGATTGCCTGCATCGGGGCGGAGACCCAGGTCTGGGACGATCTCTTGAACACCGAATACAAGGCGCGCCGTTCGGAAATGCTCGCGCAGGGCGCCGGCCTCACCGACAAGCTCCTTGCCGCGCAGCGCGCCTGGCTGACGTTTCGCGACGCGGAATGCGCGCTCGAAGTGGCGCGCTGGGGCGATGGCACGCTCGCGGGCGTCGTCGGCGCGAATTGCATGATGGAAATGACCGCCGCGCGCGCCGCGCAGCTGCGAGACAAGAAGGCACAGGAATGAAACTCGGCTCTTCGGTTCTGCCCTCCTCGGAAACCTTCCGCGCCAATCGCGCGGCGCATCTCGCCGCGCTCGAAACGGTGCGGGAGGCGGCGACGCTGGCCGCGGCCGGGGGCGGGGCGGAGGCGACGGCGCGCCATGTCGCGCGCGGCAAGATGGCGCCGCGCGAGCGGGTGGCGGCGCTGCTCGACCCCGGCGCACCGTTTCTCGAAATCGGCGCGACGGCGGCGCATGGGCTTTACGACGGCGCCGCCCCCTGCGCCGGGGTGATCGCCGGGGTGGGCCGCGTGCAGGGGCAGGAGGTGATGGTCATCGCCAATGACGCCACGGTGAAGGGCGGCACCTATTACCCGATGACGGTGAAGAAACACCTGCGCGCGCAGGAGATCGCCGAGGACTGCGCGCTGCCCTGCGTCTATCTGGTCGACAGCGGCGGTGCGAACCTGCCCAATCAGGACGAGGTCTTCCCCGACCGCGACCATTTCGGGCGGATTTTCTTCAATCAGGCGCGGATGTCGGCCAAGGGCATCGCGCAGATCGCGGTGGTGATGGGGAGCTGCACCGCGGGCGGCGCCTATGTGCCGGCGATGTCGGACGTGACGATCATCGTGAAGGAGCAGGGGACGATCTTCCTCGCCGGCCCGCCCCTGGTGAAGGCGGCGACGGGCGAGGTGGTCAGTGCCGAAGACCTTGGCGGCGGCGATGTGCACACCCGGCTTTCGGGCGTCGCCGATTACCTCGCCGAGGATGACGCCCATGCGCTGGCGCTTGCCCGCCGCGCGGTCGGCAACCTCAACCGCGCGAAACCCGCGACGGTGCACTGGCAATCGCCCGAGCCCCCCGCCTATGACCCGGAAGAAATCCTTGGTGCGGTGCCGGCCGATCTGCGCACCCCCTACGACATCCGCGAGGTGATCGCGCGGGTGGTGGACGGCAGCCGCTTCGACGAGTTCAAGGCGCGCTTCGGCGAGACGATCGTCACCGGCTTCGCCCATATCGAGGGCTGCCCCGTCGGCATCGTCGCGAACAACGGCGTGCTCTTTTCCGAGGCCGCGCAGAAGGCCGCGCATTTCATCGAGCTTTGCTCTCAACGCGGTATCCCGCTGATCTTCCTGCAAAATATCACCGGCTTCATGGTCGGTCGCAAATACGAGAACGAGGGCATCGCGCGCCACGGCGCGAAGATGGTGACCGCCGTCGCGACGACTTCGGTGCCGAAGATCACCATGCTGGTCGGCGGCTCCTTCGGCGCGGGCAATTACGGCATGGCCGGGCGCGCCTATTCGCCCCGCTTCCTCTGGACCTGGCCGAACTCGCGCATCTCGGTGATGGGCGGAGAACAGGCGGCGGGGGTGCTCGCCACCGTGCGCCGCGAGGGGATCGAGCGCAAGGGCGGCAGCTGGTCGGCCGAGGAGGAGGCCGAGTTCAAGCGCCCGACGATCGAGATGTTCGAACGGCAAAGCCACCCGCTCTACGCCTCCGCCCGGCTCTGGGATGACGGTATCACCGATCCGCGCCGCACGCGCGAGGTGCTCGCGCTGAGCCTGTCGGCGAGCCTCAACGCCCCGATCGAGCCGACCCGCTTCGGCCTGTTCCGAATGTGACTTCAATGCCTCCGGCGGAGGTATTTGGAGCAAGGTGAAATTGCATTCATCTTGCCCGAAATACCTCGGGGGGCTCCGCAGGAGCGGGGGCAGCGCCCCCTCCGACATCCAAGCCTGGGAGGAGCCGATGTTCCGAAAGATCCTGATCGCCAACCGCGGCGAGATCGCCTGCCGGGTGATCGACACCGCGCGCCGGATGGGCGTCGCCACGGTCGCCGTCTATTCCGAGGCCGACGCCGGCGCGCGCCATGTCGCCCTCGCCGACGAGGCGATGCCGATCGGCGGCCCGGCGCCGCGCGACAGCTATCTGCGCGGCGCGGCGATCATCGCCGCGGCAAAGGCGACGGGCGCCGAGGCGATCCACCCGGGCTACGGGTTTCTCAGCGAAAACCCCGAGTTCGTCGATGCGGTGCAGGCGGCGGGTCTCACCTTCATCGGCCCCTCGGGCGATGCGATCCGGGCGATGGGGCTCAAGGATGCGGCGAAGGCGCTGATGGCGGAGGCCGGCGTGCCCGTCGTGCCCGGCTATCACGGCGCGAACCAGGACGCGGAACACCTCGCCGGCGCGGCGGAGGCGGTGGGCTATCCCGTGCTCATCAAGGCGGTCGCGGGCGGCGGCGGCAAGGGCATGCGCCGCGTCGATCGGGCCGAGGACTTCGCCCCGGCGCTGGCCTCGGCGCAAAGCGAGGCGCAGACCGCTTTCGGCAATCCCGCGGTGCTGATCGAGAAATACGTGGAAAAACCGCGCCATATCGAGGTGCAGGTGTTCGGCGACGGCAAGACGGCGGTGCATCTTTTCGAGCGCGACTGCTCGCTCCAGCGCCGCCACCAGAAGGTGATCGAGGAGGCCCCGGCGCCGGGCATGACCGAGGAGATGCGCGCCGCGATGGGCCAGGCCGCCGTGCGCGCGGCCGAGGCGATCGGCTACTCCGGTGCGGGCACGGTCGAATTCATCGTCGACGCCTCCGAAGGCCTGCGCGCCGACCGCTTCTGGTTCATGGAAATGAACACCCGCCTGCAGGTCGAACATCCGGTGACCGAGGCGATCACCGGCGTCGATCTGGTCGAATGGCAGCTGCGCGTCGCCGCCGGAGAACCTCTGCCCGCGCGGCAGGAAGATTTGCAAATTCAAGGCCATGCCTTCGAGGCCCGGCTTTACGCCGAGGACGTTCCGGCGGGGTTCCTGCCCGCGACCGGGCGGCTGGCCGCGCTGCGCTTCGCGCCCGGCTGCCGCGCCGATACCGGCGTGCGCGCGGGCGATGCGATCTCGCCCTGGTATGACCCGATGATCGCCAAGGTCATCACCCACGGGCCGACCCGCGCGATCGCGCTGCAGGCGCTTGCCCGCGCGCTCGACGAGACCGAGGTGGCGGGCACGGTGACGAACCTCGCCTTTCTTGGCCGCCTCGCGCGGCACCCCGATTTCACTGCTGGCGATGTCGACACCGGGCTGATCGCGCGCGATCTCGACGCGCTGGCATGCGAACCCGAACCGCCCGCCGAGGCCCGCGCACTCGCCGTGATCGCCGCCGCCGGGCTGCACGACGGCACCGGGCCGGGCTTCACCCTCTGGGCGCCTTTGCGCCGCGCGGTGCCCTTCCATCCGCCCGCGACGGTCGCGGTCACCGGCCCTGGCCGCGTCATCGTCGAGCTTGACGGCGCGCGCAACGAGGCGGTGCTGCATCCCGACGGCTGGTGGGTCGATGGCCGCAAGACCGGCGCGCGGTTCCACCTTTCGCCCGAGGCGATCACCGTTTTCATGGCCGGCGCCTGGCGTTTCGACCGGGTCGATCCGCTCGCGCGCGAAACCACGGGCACCGCCTCCGACCTGACGCTCGCGCCGATGCCGGGGCTGGTGAAGGCGGTCTTCGTCGCCCCCGGCGCCCAGGTCGCGGCGGGCGATCGGCTCGCCGTGCTCGAGGCGATGAAGATGGAACATGTGCTCCTCGCCGCGCGGGCGGGGGAGGTGGCCGAGGTGCTGGTCGAGGCCGGCGCGCAGGTCGAGGCCGGGGCGGCGCTGATCCGCCTCGCCGAGGATGCGGAGGCGGCGGCATGATCCGGCTGCATCACGTTCCCGGCTCGCGCTCGATGCGCGTGCTCTGGCTGCTCGAGGAACTGGGCGAAACGGTCGATCTGCGGAGCTGGTCGCTCACCGACGGGGGCCTGCGCAGCGCCGAGTTTCGCGCGCTTTCGCCCGCGGGGCGGGTGCCGGCGCTGGAAATCGACGGGCGGGTGATCTTCGAATCGGGGGCGATCGTCGAATATCTGACCGAGACGCGCGGCCGCCTCGCCCCGCGCCCGGGCGAGGCCGAGCGTGCCGATTTCCTCGAATGGCTGCATTTCGCGGAAACCCAAGCCAACATCCTGCAAAACCTCAACATTCACCACATCTTCCTGCGCCCGGTCGAGGCCCGCTCGCTCGCGCTGATGAAGCTCGACACGAAACGCCTCGCCGTCACCGCGCAGGCGCTCGAGGCGCGGCTCACCGGGCGCGACTGGCTGCTGGACGAGTTTTCCGCCGCCGATTGCATGATGGGCTTCAACCTCGAGGCGCTGTTCCGCTTCGTGCCGCGCGCGGACTATCCCGCGACAGCGGCCTGGTCGGCGCGCGCGCAGGCGCGCCCGGCCTATCGGCGCGCGGCCGAGCGGGGCGGGTCGAGCGCGATCTACACCCAGGATTTCTACGAGTTGCCCGATGGCTGAAACAGTCGAGATCTTCGAGATGGCGCCCCGCGACGGGCTGCAGAACGAAAAGCGCCTGATCCCCACGGCGGAAAAGATCGCGCTCGTCGATCTGCTCTCGCATGCGGGGTTCCGGCGCATCGAGGTGGCCTCTTTCGTGAGCCCGAAATGGGTGCCGCAGATGGCGGATTCGGCCGAGGTTCTGGCCGGGATCGCCCGCGCGCCCGGGGTGCGCTATGCCGCGCTCACGCCCAATCTGAAGGGCTATGAGGGGGCGAAAGCGGCGCGTGCCGACGAGGTGGCGATCTTCGCCTCGGCCAGTGAGGGATTTTCGCGCGCGAACCTCAATTGTTCGATAAGTGACAGTATCGAGCGGTTTCGCCCAGTGATCGAGGCCGCAAAAGTCGATGAAATGCCGGTACGGGGCTATGTTTCGGTGGTGACCGACTGCCCCTATGACGGGCCGACACCGCCCGCAAACGTCGCCCGCGTGGTGGCGGCGCTGCGCGATCTCGGCTGCTACGAAATCTCGCTCGGCGACACGATCGGGCAGGGCCGGCCCGAGACGGTTTCGGCGATGCTGAAGGCGGTGTTGCAGGAGATGCCGGCCGAAAGGCTCGCCGGGCATTTCCATGACACCGCGGGCCGGGCGCTCGAGAATATCGAGGCGAGCCTCGATGCCGGGCTGCGGGTCTTCGATGCGGCGGTGGGGGGGCTTGGCGGCTGTCCCTATGCGCCGGGGGCAAAGGGCAATGTGGCGACCGAAAAGGTCGCGGCGCGGCTTGCGGCGCTCGGCTTCGACACCGGGCTCGACGCCGCGGTGCTGGCGGAGGCCGCGGCAATGGCGCGGGCGATGAAAGGGCAGGGCGATGTTTGAGACGATCCGGATCGAGACCGACGCGCGCGGTGTGGCGCATCTGTGGCTCGCACGCGCGGAAAAGCACAACGCGCTTTCGGCGCTGATGATCGAGGAGATCACCCGGGCGATCGCCGATCTCGGCGCCGATCCGGGCGTGCGCGTCGTCGTGCTCGCCGCCGAGGGGGCGAGTTTTTGCGCCGGCGGCGATCTGAAATGGATGCAGGGCAATATCGGCGCGACGCCGGAGGGGCGGGCGGCCTCGGCGCGGGCGCTGGCCGAAATGCTCGCCGCGCTCGATCACTGCCCGAAGCCGCTCATTGGCCGGGTGCAGGGCAATGCTTTCGGCGGCGGCATCGGCATGATGGCGGTCTGCGACGTGGCGGTGACCGTGCCCGAGGCGCGCTTCGGTCTGACCGAGACGCGGCTCGGCCTGACGCCGGCGACGATCTCTCCTTACGTCGTCGCGCGGATGGGTGCGGCGAAGGCGCGGCGCGTCTTCATGTCGGCGCGGCTTTTCGGGGCGGAGGAGGCGCGCGATCTCGACCTCGTGGCGCGGATCGTCGCGCCCGAGGCGCTCGACGCCGCGATCGAGGCCGAGGTGACGCCCTATCTGAGTTGCGCGCCGGGCGCGGTGGCGGAGGCGAAGGCGCTGATCCGCATGCTCTCGGCCCGGGCGCGGCCGGAAAGCGACATCATGGATGCGACAATCGCCGCCCTTGTCGCGCGCTGGGAAAGCCCGGAGGCGATGGAGGGAATCACCGCCTTCTTCGAGAAGCGCAAACCGGGCTGGGCCTGAGGCCGCCGCACCGCCGCGGGGCAGGCGTGGCGCCGGTTGCCTCTGATATCCTTGACTTTCGCGCCGTTTTCCGCCGTTCCGCCGAAAGCTGCGCGGAAGCCGAGTCGTGCCACTTGAAACAGTGTGCGGCGGTATACAAATTCAACTTTTCAGGCCGCTAAGGGTTTCCCCTCGGTTGACCGCGCCCGGGCACGGGGCTATTGCTCGCTCAGCCGGAACCTGCGCGACACTCGGTCGCGTCACGAGGGAGCCAACCAGTGCACGACATGCTGCGTGAATATCTTCCCATCCTCATCTTCATTGCGATGGCCGTTGCGCTCGGGCTTGTCCTGATCCTCGCCGCGGCGGTGCTCGCGGTGCGCAACCCCGACCCGGAGAAGGTCTCCGCCTACGAATGCGGGTTCAACGCCTTCGACGATGCGCGGATGAAATTCGACGTCCGCTTCTATCTCGTCTCGATCCTGTTCATCATCTTCGACCTCGAAGTCGCCTTCCTGTTCCCCTGGGCAGTGGCCTTCGGATCGCTCTCGATGGTGGGCTTCTGGTCGATGATGGTGTTCCTTGCCGTTCTCACGATCGGCTTTGCCTATGAATGGAAGAAGGGGGCGCTGGAATGGGCGTGATGACCTCTGCCAATACCGCGGGGGTCGACCCCGAGGTCGCCACCCAGGCGCTCAACCGCGAGCTGCAGGACAAGGGCTTCCTGCTGACCTCGGCGGAAGACATCATCAACTGGGGCCGCAACGGTTCGCTGCACTGGATGACCTTCGGTCTGGCCTGCTGCGCGGTCGAGATGATGCACACCGCGATGCCGCGCTATGACGTGGAGCGCTACGGTTTCGCGCCGCGCGCCTCGCCGCGTCAGTCCGACGTGATGATCGTCGCCGGCACGCTGACCAACAAGATGGCGCCGGCGCTGCGCAAGGTCTACGACCAGATGCCCGAGCCGCGCTACGTGATCTCGATGGGCAGCTGCGCCAATGGCGGCGGCTATTATCACTACAGCTACTCGGTGGTGCGCGGCTGCGACCGGATCGTTCCGGTCGACATCTACGTGCCGGGCTGCCCGCCCTCGGCCGAGGCGCTGATGTATGGCATCCTGCAGCTGCAGCGGAAGATCCGCCGCACCGGCACGCTGGTGCGCTGAGGAGGGGACGAGATGAGCGAACAACTTCAGGAACTCGCCGCCCATATCGAGCTCAAGCGCTCGGCCGATGTCGTCTCGACCGAGATCGCGCATGGCGAGCTGACCGTCACCGTGCTGCCCGGCCGGATCGTCGATTTCGTGGAATTCCTGCGCGACGATCCGAGCTGCAAGTTCTCGACCCTGATCGACATCACCGCGATCGACTGGCCGGAACGCCCGGCGCGTTTCGACATGGTCTGGATCTTCCTCTCGATGTGGCGCAACCAGCGCGTGCGCGTGAAAGCGGCGCTGCGCGAGGACGAGATGTGCCCCTCGATCGTCGAGGTCTTCCCGGCCGCGAACTGGTGCGAGCGCGAAGTCTTCGACATGTACGGCATCCTGTTCTCGGGTCACCCCGACCTGCGCCGGATCCTGACCGACTACGGTTTCCGCGGCCATCCGCTGCGCAAGGACTTCCCGACCACGGGCTATGTCGAGCTGCGCTATGACGAAGTGCTCAAGCGCGTCGTCTACGAGCCGGTGAAGCTGACGCAGGAATACCGTCAGTTCGACTTCCTCAGCCCGTGGGAAGGCGCGCATTACATTCTGCCCGGCGACGAAAAGCAGGGGTAAGCCAGTGCACGACCGCACCGTGATGATCTGCGTGGGCGCGACGAAAGCCGGGACTTCCTGGCTTTACGACTATTTGTCGTCGCATCCGCAGGTCGCGCTCCGGGCGGTCAAGGAGCTGCATTACTTCGACGCGCTCGACCTCGGCCAGAATTGGGTGAAAAAGCATCACCGCGACGACATCGCCCAGGCGATGACCCGTCTCGAGGGGGCGGAGCCCGGCTCGCCCCGTGCGGGGCGGCTGGCGCGGCGGGTGCGCGACACCGGCGAGATCCTCGCGCTGATCGAGCGCGGCGAAGTCGATGTCGAGGCCTATCTCGCCTATCTCGGCGCCGGGGCAGGGGATGCGAAGCTGGTGGGCGACATCACGCCGGCCTATGCGCTTTTGCCCGAGGAACGCCTTGCCGATCTGGCGCGGATGGCGCGGGACGTGAAGATCGTCTTCGTGATGCGCGATCCGCTCGACCGGCTCTGGTCGCATGTGCGGATGAACGCGGCGCGCGCGCTGCCGAAGGGCGGCGATCTGGCGGCGGCGGCGTCGGCGCTGCTGGCGCGGGTGCTGGGGGGCAAGGGCGCGGGGATCACCGATCGCGGCGATTACCCGGCGATCGTGGCGAAACTGATGCGGGCGGTGCCGGCGGAGAACCTGCTGCTGGCCTTCTCGGAAGAGCTGATCACGCCCGAGGGCGTGGCCGGCCTGTGCGATTTTCTGGGTCTCGACGCGCATCCGGCCGATACGGCCAAACGGGTGCACGAGGGGGCCCGGGTGAAACTGGATGAGCGGCAGAAGCGGCAGGCGCTGGAATTCCTCGCCCCGCATTATGCCTTTGTGAAAGAAACTTTCGGCGCGCTGCCCGCGAAGTGGCAGGCGAATGACGCGGGGGTCTGACGACATGGACGGCGATATCCGGCAGAACAGCTATGACGACGGCTCGCGCGACACGCTGACCGGCGAACAGCGGATCCGCAATTTCAACATCAACTTCGGCCCGCAGCACCCGGCCGCGCATGGCGTGCTGCGCATGGTGCTCGAGCTCGACGGCGAGATCGTCGAGCGTGCCGACCCGCATATCGGCCTGCTGCACCGCGGCACCGAGAAGCTGATGGAAAGCCGCACCTATCTGCAGAACCTGCCCTATTTCGACCGGCTCGACTACGTTGCGCCGATGAACCAGGAGCACGCCTGGTGCCTCGCGATCGAGCGGCTGACGAATACCGTCGTGCCGCGCCGCGGCTCGCTGATCCGCGTGCTCTATTCCGAAATCGGCCGCGTGCTGAACCACCTGCTGAACGTCACCACGCAGGCGATGGACGTCGGCGCGCTGACGCCGCCGGTCTGGGGCTTCGAGGAACGCGAGAAGCTGATGGTCTTCTACGAGCGGGCCTGTGGCGCGCGTCTGCACGCGAACTACTTCCGCCCCGGTGGCGTCCACCAGGATCTGCCGCCGCAGCTGATCGACGATATCGAGCAATGGGCGCATGAATTCCCGAAGATGCTCGACGACATCGAGGGGCTGCTGACGGAAAACCGCATCTTCAAGCAGCGCAACGTCGACATCGCGATCATCACCGAGAAGGAAATCACCGACTGGGGTTATTCCGGCGTGATGGTGCGCGGTTCGGGCTTTGCCTGGGATCTGCGTCGCTCGCAGCCCTACGAGTGCTACGACGAGTTCGATTTCCAGATCCCGGTCGGCAAGAACGGCGACTGCTACGACCGTTACCTCTGCCGCGTCGCCGAGATGCGCGAATCGACCAAGATCATCCTGCAGGCCTGCGCCAAGCTGCGGCTGCCCGAGAACCAGGGCGACGTGCTCGCGCGCGGCAAGATGACCCCGCCGAAGCGTGGCGAGATGAAGCGCAACATGGAAAGCCTGATCCATCACTTCAAGCTCTACACCGAGGGCTTCCACGTTCCGGCCGGCGAGACCTATGCCGCCGTCGAGGCGCCGAAGGGCGAATTCGGCGTCTTCCTCGTCTCCGACGGCACCAACAAACCCTACCGCGCGAAGATCCGCGCCCCGGGCTACCCGCATCTGCAGTCGATGGATGCGATCGGCAAGGGGCACATGCTGGCCGACATGTCGGCCATCATCGGCTCGCTCGACATCGTCTTCGGGGAGATTGACCGCTAATGCTGCGCCGCCTTCATCACGAACAGCCTGCCTCTTTCGAGTTCACCCCGGCGAACCTCGCCTGGGCGCAGGCGCAGATGACCAAGTTCCCGGTCGGCCGTCAGGCCTCGGCGATCATCCCGCTCCTGTTCCGCGCGCAGGAGCAGGAAGGCTGGCTGTCGAAGCCCGCGATCGAGACCGTCGCCGACATGCTCGGCATGCCCTATATCCGGGCGCTCGAGGTCGCGACCTTCTACTTCATGTTCCAGCTCGCTCCGGTGGGTTCGGTCGCGCATATCCAGATCTGCGGCACCACGTCCTGCATGATCTGCGGCGCCGAAGACCTGATGAAGGTCTGCCGCGAGAAGATCGCGCCGCATCCCTATGAGCTTTCGGCCGATGGCAAGTTCTCCTGGGAAGAGGTCGAATGCCTCGGCGCCTGCGCGAATGCGCCGATGGCGCAGATCGGCAAGGATTACTTCGAGGATCTGACCGAGGCGGGCCTCGCTTCGCTGATCGACACGATGGCCGCGGGCGGCACGCCGAAGGCGGGCTCGGAAACCGGGCGTTTCTCGTCGGAGCCGGTCTCGGGTCTGACCTCCTGCACCGAGACCGCGGGCGAGAAGGAAGCGCATAACGGCTCCGTCGCGCGTGCGGTGGGCATCGGCGACTCGATCAAGCGCATCGACGGCACCGAAGTGCCGCTGTCGGCGCCTTGGCAGATGTCGGGTCAGCATGCGCCGATCGGCATCATGGGCACCCGTCCGATGAGCGCCGTGCAGCAGGTCGCCGCCGAAAAGGCCGCGAAGGCCGCCGCCCCGGCGCCCGCCGCTGCACCTGTCGCCGCTCCGGTCGCCGAGGCCGAGGAGGCTCCGGTCGAGTCGCAGGGCACGAAGCCCGCGGGCCTCGCCGCGCCGCGCGACGGCCAGGCCGACGATCTGAAGAAGATCGAGGGCATCGGCCCGGTTCTGGAAGCGAAGCTGAACGAATGGGGCGTGTTCCATTTCGACCAGATCGCCGCCTGGGGCCCGGAAGAAGTGGCCTTCGCCGATACCAACGTGCCGCGGTTCAAGGGCCGCTGCACCCGCGACAAATGGGTCGCTCAGGCGAAGATCATCGTCGAGGAAGGCATGGAGCGTTTCCTCGAACGGGCGAAGACGAACGACTATTGACGAGTTTGGGGCAGGTCGCCCCGCAGTGGAGAGCGTGATGACGGAATTCAACAGCGGATGCCGGGGAAAGGCCTGGATCGGGGGCGCGGTTGCGGGCCTTCTGGTCTTCTTTTACCTGCTCGCTGTCGGCCATATGGGCTTTGGCGCCTCGGCGTTCCTCGGCCTCATCACCTTCCTTCTGCTCGGGGCGTTCTTCCTCTGGGCCTTCTGCATGGGCTCGCAAATCGCGCTGGCCGCGCCGCCCGCACCGCTGAGCGCGGCGCCGGTGGTTCCGGCCCCGGTCGCGCCGGTGACGCCGGCCCCGGTGGTCGCGAAACCCGCGGCTCCGGCGCCCGTGCCTGCTCCGGCGGCGCCCGTCGCGGAAGCACCGGTGGAGACCGCGAAGCCCGCTCCGGCTCCGGCGCCTGCCGCGCCGGTGATGGCCCCGGTTGCCGAGGCCGCGCCTGCGGCTCCGGTCATGGTGACCCCGGTCGCGGAAGCGGAAACCAAACCGGCGAAACCGAAGGCGGCGAAGAAAGCCGCCGATGGCAAGCCGAAGGGGATCAGGGCGCCGCGCAAGGGCGGGGCCGACGATCTCAAGCTGATCGAGGGCATCGGGCCCAAGCTCGAGGAGCGGCTGAACGACTGGGGGATCTTCCATTTCGATCAGATCGCGAAATGGGGCCCCGAGGAAATCGCCTACGCGGACGAGAACGTGCCGCGGTTCAAGGGGCGCTGCTCGCGCGACAAATGGGTCGCGCAGGCGAAGATCATCGTCGAGGAGGGCATCGACGCCTTCCTCGAACGGGCGAAGACGAACGACTACTGAGCGCCGCGGCGCGAGGGGTCACAAAGGGAATTCGCGCCGGGCGACCGGTGCTTGCGGGGCCGGTGAGCGGCGCGCCGTACAGTTGAGGGAAACGACATGCTGAAAGATCAGGACCGGATCTTTACCAACATCTACGGGATGCACGATCGCTCGCTGAAGGGCGCGATGGCGCGGGGCCACTGGGATGGCACCGCCGGCATTCTGGCGAATGGCCGGGACTGGATCGTCGAGCAGGTGAAGGCCTCGGGGCTGCGCGGGCGCGGTGGCGCGGGCTTCCCGACCGGCCTCAAATGGTCCTTCATGCCGAAGCAGTCGGATGGCCGGCCGGCCTATCTCGTCGTGAACGCCGACGAATCCGAACCGGGCACCTGCAAGGACCGTGAGATCATGCGCCACGACCCGCATACGCTGGTCGAGGGCTGCCTGATCGCCGGTTTCGCGATGGGGGCGAGCGCCGCCTATATCTACATGCGCGGCGAATATGTCCGCGAGAAAGAGGCGCTGCAGGCCGCGATCGACGAATGCTATGACGCGGGTCTGATCGGCAAGAACGCCTGCAAGTCGGGCTATGACTTCGACGTTTACCTGTCGCACGGCGCCGGCGCCTATATCTGCGGCGAGGAAACCGCGCTGCTCGAAAGCCTCGAGGGCAAGAAGGGCATGCCGCGGATGAAGCCGCCGTTCCCGGCGGGTTCGGGCCTCTACGGCTGCCCGACCACGGTGAACAACGTCGAGTCGATCGCGGTGGTGCCGACGATCCTGCGCCGCGGCGCCTCGTGGTATGCCTCGTTTGGCCGCCCGAACAACACCGGCGTGAAGCTTTTCGCGATGTCGGGCCACGTCAACACCCCCTGCGTCATCGAGGAATCGATGTCGATCTCGATGAAGGAACTGATCGAGAAACATGGCGGCGGCGTGCGCGGCGGCTGGAAGAACCTCAAGGCCGTGATCCCGGGCGGCGCCTCCTGCCCGGTGCTGCCGGCGGCGCTTTGCGAAGATGCGATCATGGATTACGACGGCATGCGCGAGCTGAAGTCGAGCTTCGGCACCGCCTGCATGATCGTGATGGATCAGCAGACCGACATCATCAAGGCGATCTGGCGGCTCTCGAAATTCTTCAAGCACGAGAGCTGCGGCCAGTGCACGCCCTGCCGCGAAGGCACCGGCTGGATGATGCGCGTGATGGACCGTCTGGTGAAGGGCGAGGCCGAGATCGAAGAGATCGACATGCTCTTCGAGGTGACGAAACAGGTCGAGGGCCACACGATCTGCGCGCTCGGCGATGCGGCGGCCTGGCCGATCCAGGGCCTCATCCGTCACTACCGCGAAGAGATCGAGGATCGCATCAAGGCCCGCAAGACGGGCCGCATGGGCGCGATGGCGGCGGAGTAAAGCAATGCATTCGGCACTGAGCATGGCATGCAAGATTGGCGGCGCGGCTTTGGCCGGCGCTTTCGCCTGCCTGCCGGCTTTTGCCGATGCACCCGAGGGCAGCGAGGTCAAGGCTCACCAGGGGGTCGCCGACAAAAGCTGGCACATCCGGATGAAAGAGGGGGCCACGGGCGCGCAGGTCTATTACTTCGACTTCCTCCTGACCGGCGGCATCGAGTGCTCCGATCCGATAAAGCTGAAAAATTGCGTTGACTGGGCTGGCGAGAAATCGGTGTTCGAAGTGGCCCTCGAGGGCGTGACCGAGACCGATGCGACCGAACTCAAGAAGGGCGTTCTCTCGGCGATCAGCGGTGCTTGCCGCTCGGCCGACGTGGCTTCGGTGCCGCTCGACAAGGTCGAAGAGATTGCGCCGAACTACTGGAGCGTCGATCTGCAATGCCCCGAATTCAGCGGCAGGGGAGGGAACTGATGCGCGTTTTGCTCGCCGCTTTCGTTCTTGCCTCGTTGGCCGGTTGCACTGAGCCCAGTGCCCCCGCCGCGCCGCCCCAGCCGGTGGAAAAGGGGCTTGCGGGCTATACCGCGCTGAAGGGGCCGGGCGGCGAGCTCATCGTGAAACGCGCCGGCACGCCCTTTGGCGAGTCCGACGGGGCCGAGGCGAAACGCGCGGCCAATTCCTTCTGCGGGACGAACGGGGCCGTCACCGGCACCGAAGACAATTTCCGGGATGGCGCCTGGATCTTCCCGGGGGGCTGCGCATGACGGCCCCGACCAAAATTCAACGCGCGGGCCTCCGCGCCCGAGCCAAGTGACGGATCAGACACATGTCGAATACGCGCAAAATCATCATCGACGGCCATGAGGTCGAGGTTGATCCGAACCTGACGATCATCCAGGCCTGCGAGCAGGCGGGCATCGAAGTGCCGCGCTTCTGCTATCACGAGCGTCTGTCGATCGCGGGCAACTGCCGCATGTGCCTCGTCGAGGTCGTCGGCGGCCCGCCGAAGCCCACCGCCTCCTGCGCGATGCAGATCAAGGATCTGCGCCCCGGCCCGAACGGCGAGCCCTCGGTGATCAAGACCAACTCGCCGATGGTGAAGAAGGCGCGCGAAGGGGTGATGGAGTTCCTGCTCATCAACCACCCGCTCGACTGCCCGATCTGCGACCAGGGCGGCGAATGCGACCTGCAGGACCAGGCGATGGCCTATGGCGTCGACTTCTCGCGCTACCGCGAGGCGAAGCGCGCGTCGGAAGACCTCAACCTCGGGCCGCTGGTGAAGACCTGCATGACCCGCTGCATCTCCTGCACCCGCTGCGTGCGCTTCACGACCGAGGTCGCGGGCATCACCCAGATGGGCCAGACCGGGCGCGGCGAGGACAGCGAGATCACCAGCTATCTGAACCTGACGCTCGACAGCAACATGCAGGGCAACATCATCGACCTCTGCCCGGTCGGTGCGCTGACCTCGAAGCCCTACGCCTTCACCGCCCGCCCCTGGGAGCTGACGAAGACGGAATCGATCGACGTGATGGACGCGCTCGGCTCGAACATCCGGATCGACACCAAGGGCCGCGAAGTGATGCGCATCCTGCCGCGCAACAATGACGCGGTGAACGAGGAGTGGATCTCCGACAAGACCCGCTTCATCTGGGACGGCCTGCGCCGTCAGCGCCTCGACAGCCCCTATATCCGCGAGAACGGCAAGCTGCGCAAAGCGAGCTGGGGCGAGGCGCTGCACGCCGCCGCCTATGCGATGAAGGGCAAGAAGGTGCTCGGCCTCGTCGGCGATCTCGCCTCGACCGAGGCGGCCTTCTCGCTGAAGACGCTGATCGAGGGGATCGGCGGCACGGTCGAATGCCGCACCGACGGCGCGCGCCTGCCCGCGGGCAACCGCTCCGCCTATGTCGGCACCGCGACGATCGCGGATATCGACGACGCCGAGATGATCCAGCTCATCGGCACCAACCCGCGCACCGAGGCGCCGGTGCTCAACGCCCGGATCCGCAAGGCCTGGTCGAAGGGCGCTGTGATCGGCCTCGTCGGCGAAGCGGTCGATCTGACCTATGACTATGCCCATGTCGGCACCGATCGGGCGGCGCTCGCCGCGCTCGTCGCCAAGGAGATCTCGGAAGAGACCAAGGCGAAGAAGACGATCGTGATCGTCGGCCAGGGCGCGATTTCGGAAGCCGATGGCGAGGCGGTTCTCGCCAATGCGATGAAGCTCGCCGAGGCGACCAACTCGAAGCTGATGATCCTGCACACCGCCGCCGGTCGCGTCGGCGCGATGGATGTCGGCGCGGTGACCGAGGGCGGCCTCAACGCGGCGCTCGAGGGCGGTGTCGAGGTGATCTACAACATGGGCGCGGACGAGGTGGAGATCACCCCGCGTTCCGAAGGTGGCCCCTTCGTGATCTATCAGGGCAGCCACGGCGACCGCGGCGCGAACCGCGCCGACGTGATCCTGCCGGGCGCCGCCTATACCGAGGAGCACGGCCTCTTCGTCAACACCGAGGGCCGTCCGCAGCTCGCCTATCGCGCCGGCTTCGCCCCGGGCGAGGCGAAGGAGAACTGGGCGATCCTGCGCGCGCTTTCGGCCGAGATGGGCGCGAAGCTGCCCTGGGACAGCCTCGCCGGTCTGCGCAAGGCGATGATCGCGGCGGTGCCGCATCTGGCCCAGGTCGATCAGGTGGCCGACAACGGCTGGACGCCGCTTACCCGCCTCGACATGGGCGCGGCCACGTTCCGCCCCGCGATCCGCGACTTCTACTTCACCAACCCGATCGCACGCGCCTCGGTGGTGATGGCGGAATGCTCGGCGCTGGCGAAAGCGCGCGCCGCGGCGCCGCTCGCGGCGGAGTGAGGGCAGAATGATCCGCACCCCCGCCCTCGCGCTGCTGCTGGCGACCGGCCTCCTGGCCGGGCCGGCGGGCTGTGCGCCGGCGCCGGGGGAGGGCGACAAGATCGCCTATCGCGGGGTCGAGACCCGGCTCCTCGATGGCGATCTCGTCGATTTCCGCGTCGCGCTGAGCGGGGCGGGGAGCAACAAGGCGGTGGTGGCCTATGCCACCTGTGCGGCGGCGCAATACACGCTGATCCGCGGTTATGGTTTCGCCCGCCACGTGCGGACGAATGTGACGAATTCTGGCGGCATCTGGCGGGCGGATGCGGTCTATCTGATCTCGCCCGCATTGCCCGAGGGCCTGCGCACGATCGACGCGGAAGTGACCGTCGCCGACTGCAAGGACCAGGGCATACCAACGGTTTGAATAGGACGGTCTGAGGGAAAAATGGCTGAGTTTCTGGCGACACCACTGGGCACGTTTCTGCTGATCGTCCTGCAGGGGCTGGCGATCATCGCTTTCGTGATGCTTTCGATGATCTGGCTGGTCTATGGCGACCGAAAGATCTGGGCGGCGGTGCAGATGCGCCGCGGCCCCAACGTGGTGGGCCCCTGGGGCCTGCTGCAGACCTTCTCCGACGCGCTGAAATACGTCGTGAAGGAAATCGTCGTGCCCGCGGGCGCCGACAAGTTCGTCTTCTTCCTCGCGCCGATGCTGAGCTTCGTGCTCGCTCTGCTGAGCTTCGCGGTGGTGCCCTTCGCGCCGGGCTGGGTGCTCTCCGACATCAACGTCGCGATCCTCTTCGTCTTTGCCGCCTCCTCGCTCGAGGTCTACGGCGTGATCATGGGCGGCTGGGCCTCGAACTCGAAATATCCGTTCCTGTCCTCGCTGCGCGCCGCCGCGCAGATGATCTCCTACGAGGTCTCGCTCGGCCTCATCATCATCGGCGTGATCCTCTCGACCGGCTCGATGAACATGAGCGCGATCGTCGAGGCGCAGCGCGGCTCCTTCGGGATCTTGAACTGGTACTGGCTGCCGCACCTGCCGATGGTGGCGCTGTTCTTCATCTCTGCGCTGGCCGAGACGAACCGCCCGCCCTTCGACCTCGCCGAGGCGGAATCGGAACTCGTCGCCGGTTTCATGGTGGAATATTCCTCGACGCCCTACCTGCTCTTCATGGCGGGCGAATACATCGCCGTCTGGCTGATGTGCGCGCTGATGTCGGTGCTGTTCTTCGGCGGCTGGCTCTCGCCGATCCCGGGCCTGCCCGATGGCGCGCTCTGGATGTTCTTCAAGATGGTCTTCTTCTTCTTCCTGTTCGGGATGGTGAAGGCGATCGTGCCGCGCTACCGCTACGACCAGCTGATGCGGATCGGCTGGAAGGTGTTCCTGCCGCTGTCGCTCGGCTGGGTCGTGCTGGTGGCGTTCCTTGCGAAATACGAGATCCTCGGCCACTTCTGGGCCCGCTGGACGATGGGGGGCTGAGATGGCTTTCGACTACGCACGCGCCGCGAAATATTTCCTGCTCGTGGACTTCATCAAGGGGTTCGGGCTGGGCATGCGCTACTTCTTCGCGCCGAAGCCGACGCTGAACTACCCGCATGAGAAGGGGCCGATCTCGCCGCGCTTCCGCGGGGAGCACGCGCTGCGCCGCTATCCGAACGGCGAGGAACGCTGCATCGCCTGCAAGCTCTGCGAGGCGATCTGCCCCGCGCAGGCGATCACGATCGACGCGGAACCCCGCGCCGACGGCTCGCGCCGCACCACGCGCTACGACATCGACATGACGAAATGTATCTACTGCGGCTTCTGTCAGGAGGCCTGCCCGGTCGATGCGATCGTCGAGGGGCCGAACTTCGAATACGCCACGGAAACCCGCGAGGAGCTGTTCTACGACAAGCAGAAGCTGCTCGAGAACGGCGCCCGCTGGGAGGCTGAGATCGCCCGCAACCTCGAGATGGATGCGCCCTACCGATGACCGACGAATTCCAGAAGCTGTTCTCCACGATGATGGAGCAGGGCGCCGAAATGGCGCGGCTGTTCAATCCGGCGTTGGAAAGCTTTAACCCCGCCGCCTTTGAAAAGCTCTTCCCCACCATGTCGAAGGACATGATGGAGATGTGGTTCGGCAAGACCTTCAACCGCGAAGGGCTTGATGCGCGCACGCGGCTTCTGGTGACGATCGCGGCGCTGACGGTTCTGGGCGCGCAGGCGGATGCGCAGCTGCGGCTGACGATCCGCCACGCGCTCGAGGCGGGCGCGACACAGCGGGAGATCGCGGAGACGATCTTCCAGATGAGCATGTTCGGCGGGGTGCCCGCCATGACCCGCGCGCTGGAGATCGCGCGCTCGGTCTTTGACGAAAAATCGGGGGAAAACACATGACGGTGTTTGCGTTCGCCTTCTACCTCTTCGCCATCGTGGCGATGGTCGCGGGTCTCATGGTGGTCGTGTCGAAGAACCCGGTCCACTCGGTGCTCTGGCTGATTCTGACCTTCTTCTCGGCCGCGGGGCTCTTCATCCTGATGGGGGCGGAGTTCGTCGCGATGCTGCTCGTCATCGTCTATGTCGGCGCGGTCGCGGTGCTCTTCCTCTTCGTGGTGATGATGCTCGACGTCGACTTCGCCGAGCTGAAGGGCGAGTTCGCGCGCTACATGCCGCTCGGCCTGCTGATCGGCGTGGTGATGCTCCTGCAGCTCGGCACCGGTTTCGCCGCCTGGCAGGCGGCCGATGGTGCGGCGGCGCTGCATCAGGCGCCGGTGCCCGCGGACATGACCAATACCGAAGCGCTCGGCCTGCTGCTCTATGACAAGTATCTCTACCTCTTCGAGGCCTCGGGCCTGATCCTTCTGGTCGCGATGATCGGGGCGATCCTGCTCACGCTGCGCCACCGCACCGACGTCAAGCGGCAGAACGTGATCGCGCAGATGCACCGCGATCCGGCCAAGACGATGGAGATGGTGGACGTGAAACCGGGGCAGGGGCTGTGATGCAATCTGCACATAAGACAATTACGGGAATGGGCCCGGAGGGACAAAGATGATCGGACTGGAACATTATCTCGGAGTGGCGGCGATGCTGTTCGTCACCGGCATCTTCGGCATCTTCGTGAACCGCAAGAACGTCATCGTCATCCTGATGTCGATCGAACTCATGCTGCTCGCGGTGAACATCAATCTCGTCGCCTTCTCGACCTTCTCGGGCGATCTGGTGGGGCAGATCTTCACCATGTTCGTGCTGACCGTGGCCGCGGCCGAGGCGGCGATCGGGCTTGCGATCCTCGTGGTGTTCTTCCGCAACCGCGGTTCGATCGCGGTCGAAGACGTCAACGTGATGAAGGGGTAAGAACCAATGGCAACGATCATTCTTCTGGCCCCGCTTCTGGGCGCGATCATTGGCGGCTTCGGCTGGCGCGTGATCGGCGAGAAGGCGGCGATGGCGGTGACCACCGGGTTGCTGTTCCTCGCGGCCATCCTCAGCTGGTATCTGTTCCTGACCTTCGACGGCACCACGCAGCACATCCATCTGATGAGCTGGGTGCAGTCGGGTTCGCTCGACACCGCCTGGCAGATCCGGGTCGACCGGCTGACCACGATCATGCTGATCGTCGTCAACTCGATCTCGGCGCTCGTGCACCTCTATTCCTGGGGCTACATGGCGCATGACGACAACTGGACCCACGATCAGAAGTACAAGGCGCGCTTCTTCGCCTATCTGTCCTTCTTCACCTTCACGATGCTTTCGCTCGTCACCGCCGACAACCTGCTGCAGATGTTCTTCGGCTGGGAAGGCGTGGGCGTGGCCTCCTACCTGCTGATCGGCTTCTACTACAAGAAGCCCTCGGCGGGCGCGGCGGCGATCAAGGCCTTCGTGGTGAACCGTGTCGGTGACTTCGGCTTCCTGCTCGGCATGTTCGGCCTTTACTACATGACCGACACGATCAAGATGGACGACGTCTTCGCGGCGGCGCCGCAGCTTGCGGAAACCACGCTCCACTTCCTGTGGCGCGACTGGAACGCGGCGAACCTGCTCGCCTTCCTGCTGTTCATCGGTGCGATGGGCAAATCGGCGCAGCTCTTCCTGCACACCTGGCTGCCGGACGCGATGGAAGGCCCGACGCCTGTGTCGGCCCTGATCCACGCCGCGACGATGGTCACCGCCGGTGTCTTCCTCGTCTGCCGGATGTCGCCCCTCTTCGAATACGCGCCCGATGCGAAGATGTTCGTCGTCTATATCGGCGCCACCACCGCCTTCTTCGCGGCGACGGTCGGCCTCGTGCAGAACGACATCAAGCGCGTGATCGCCTATTCGACCTGTTCGCAGCTGGGCTACATGTTCGTGGCGGCGGGCGTCGGCGTCTACTCGGCGGCGATGTTCCACCTGCTGACGCATGCCTTCTTCAAGGCGATGCTCTTCCTCGGCGCCGGCTCGGTCATCACCGCGATGCACCACGAGCAGGACATGCGCAACTATGGTGCGCTGCGCAAGAAGATCCCCTTCACCTTCTGGATCATGATCATCGGCACCCTCGCCATCACCGGCGTCGGCATCCCGCTGACCTCGATCGGCTTTGCCGGCTACCTGTCGAAGGACGCGATCATCGAAAGCGCCTATGGTTCGGGCATCGGCTACGCCTATTGGATGCTGGTGATCGCGGCGCTGTTCACCTCCTTCTACTCCTGGCGGCTGATCTTCATGACCTTCTTCGGCAAGGCGAAGGGCGATCACCACGCGCATGAACACGCGCATGAAAGCCCGCCGGTGATGCTGGCGCCGCTCGGCATCCTCGCCGTGGGGGCGATCCTCGCCGGCATGGTCTGGTATGCGCCCTTCTTCGGCAACCACGAGAAGATGCTGTCCTTCTTCGGCATGCCGACGCATGAGGTCGCGATGACCGAAGGCGAGGGCCATGCCACCGAGGCCATGGCCACCGCCGAAGCCACCGCGCACGAGGCTGCGGCACCCGAGGCTGCGGCCGAGGGCCACGCCGCCACCGCCGGTGTCGCACCGCAGGGCGCGATCTTCATGGCGCCGACGAACCACGTCCTGGAAAAGGCGCATGAAGCGCCGGTCTGGGCGAAGGTGATGCCGACGATCGCGATGCTGATCGGTCTCGCGATTGCCTGGCTCTTCTACATCGTCAATCCGAAGATCCCGGTGAAACTCGCCTCGGCGCAGCCGGTGCTTTACCGCTTCCTCCTCAACAAGTGGTATTTCGACGAGCTCTATGACTCGATCTTCGTGAAGCCCGCGTTCTGGCTCGGCCGCTTCTTCTGGAAGAAGGGCGACGGCGCGGTGATCGACGGGGCCATCAACGGGGTGGCGCTCGGCATCGTGCCGCGGCTCACCCGTCTCGCGGGCCGGGTGCAGTCCGGCTATCTCTTCCACTACGCCTTCGCGATGGTCATCGGCATCGTGGTGCTCATGTTCTGGGTCGTCCTGACCGGGGGGTCGCACTAATGGAAAACCTGCTTTCCATCATCACTTTCGTTCCCCTGGTGGCGGCCGCGATCCTCGCGCTCGTCCAGCGGGGGAACGGCCCGGCGGCGGATCGCAACGCGAAATGGTTCGCGCTGACGACCACCGCGGTGACCTTCCTGATCTCGCTCTTCGTGCTCTTCGGCTTCGATCCGTCGAACACCGGCATGCAGTTCGTCGAGGACCGGCCCTGGATCATGGGGCTGCATTACAAGATGGGCGTCGACGGTATCTCGGTGCTCTTCGTGATGCTGACGACCTTCCTGATGCCGCTCACCATCGCCTCTGCCTGGCATGTGGAAAAGCGCGTCAAGGAATACATGATCGCCTTCCTCGTGCTCGAGGGGCTGATGATCGGCGTGTTCACCGCGCTCGACCTCGTGCTCTTCTACCTGTTCTTCGAAGGCGGCCTGATCCCGATGTTCCTCATCATCGGTATCTGGGGCGGTCCGAACCGGATCTACGCGGCGTTCAAGTTCTTCCTCTACACCTTCCTCGGCTCGGTGCTGATGCTGGTCGCGATGGTGGCGATGTATATGGAGGCGGGCACGACGGATATCGTCGCGCTGATGACGCATTCCTTCCCGCATGACACGCTGCACGTTCTGGGCATCACCGTCGTCGGCGGCATGCAGACGCTGCTCTTCCTCGCCTTCTTCGCCTCCTTCGCGGTGAAGATGCCGATGTGGCCGGTGCACACCTGGCTGCCCGACGCCCACGTTCAGGCGCCGACCGCCGGTTCGGTCGTGCTGGCCGCGGTGCTGCTCAAGATGGGCGGTTACGGTTTCCTGCGCTTCTCGCTGCCGATGTTCCCGGTGGGCTCGGAAGTGCTGACGCCGCTCGTGCTCGGGATGTCGGCGATCGCGATCGTCTACACCTCGCTCGTCGCGCTCGTGCAGGAAGACATGAAGAAGCTCGTGGCCTATTCGTCGGTCGCCCATATGGGCTATGTGACGATGGGTATCTTCACGATGAACCAGCAGGGCCTCGATGGCGCGATCTTCCAGATGCTGTCGCATGGCTTCGTCTCCGGCGCGCTCTTCCTTGCGGTCGGCGTGATCTACGACCGGATGCACACCCGCGACATCGACGCCTATGGCGGCCTGGCGCTGCGGATGCCGGCCTATGCGCTCGTCTTCATGTTCTTCACCATGGCGAACGTCGGCCTGCCGGGCACCTCGGGTTTCGTGGGTGAATTCCTGACGCTGATGGGCGTGTTCCAGACCAATACCTGGGTCGCGCTGATCGCCACCTCGGGCGTCATCCTCTCGGCCTCCTACGCGCTCTGGCTCTATCGCAGGGTGGTGTTCGGGGATCTGATCAAGGAAAGCCTGAAGACGATCTCCGACATGAGCGCCCGCGAGAAATGGATCTTCGCGCCGCTCGTCGTGATGACGCTCCTGCTCGGCGTCTACCCGAGCCTCGTCACCGACATCATCGGGCCTTCGGTGGCCCAGCTTGTCCAGAACTACCATGCGGCCGTGCCTGACGCGATGGCGGCGGCGACCGGTCACTGAGGAGAAAACACCATGAACGTCTCGGATTTCTCCACGGTCCTGCCGGAGTTCCTGCTCGCGGTCTACGCGCTCGGCGCGTTGCTCGCGGGCGCCTATTTCGGCAAGGACAAGATCGCCGGTCTCCTGCTCTGGGTGACGGTGGCGGTGATGCTGGTCTTCGGCGTCTGGATCGGGCTTGGCGGCACCGGGTCGCATGAGGCCTTCGGCGGCATGTTCATCGACGACGCCTTCGCGCGCTTCGCCAAGGTGACGGTGCTGATCGCCGGCGCCGCGGTGCTCGCGATGAGCGCGGATTACATGACGCGCCGCGGGCTGATGCGGTTCGAATATCCGATCCTCACCGTGCTCGCGACGATCGGCATGATGATGATGGTCTCGGCGGGCGACCTGATGGCGCTCTACATGGGGCTCGAGCTGATGTCGCTCTCGCTCTATGTCGTCGCCGCGCTGCGTCGCGACAGCGAGCGGTCGTCGGAAGCGGGCCTGAAATACTTCGTGCTCGGCTCGCTCTCCTCGGGTCTGCTGCTCTACGGCGCCTCGATCACCTACGGCTTTGCCGGCACCACCAATTTCGCCGGCATCATCTCGGTCGTGACCGCGGACGGGCATCTGCCGCTCGGCGTGCTCTTCGGCATGGTCTTCATGATCGCCGGTCTCGCCTTCAAGGTCTCGGCGGTGCCGTTCCACATGTGGACGCCCGACGTCTATGAAGGCTCGCCGACCCCGGTCACCGCCTTCTTCGCCACCGCGCCGAAGATGGCCGCGATGGCGCTGATCGCGCGGCTCGTGCATGGCGCCTTCGGCCATGTCGCGGGCGAATGGGGGCAGATCATCGGCCTGATCGCCGTCGCCTCGATGTTCCTCGGCGCGATCGCCGGTATCGGCCAGCGCAACATCAAGCGCCTGATGGCCTATTCCTCGATTGCCCATATGGGCTTTGCGCTGATGGGGCTGATGGCGGGCGATGCGGCCGGAGTGCAGGCGATGCTGATCTACATGACGATCTATGTGGTGATGAACGTCGGCACCTTCGCCTTCATCCTGTCGATGGAGCGCGACGGCCAGCCGGTGACCGACATCCGTTCGCTCGGCATGCTCTCGAAGACCGAACCGGTTAAGGCGCTCGCGCTGCTCGTGCTGTTCTTCTCGCTCGCCGGCGTGCCGCCGATGCTCGGCTTCTTCGCGAAGCTTTCGGTGATCAAGGCGGCGCTCTTCGCGGGCTACACCTGGGTTGCGGTGCTGGGCGTGATCGCCTCGGTGATCGCCGCCTTCTACTACCTGCGCATCGTCTACTACATCTACTTCGGCGAGGAGGGCGAAGCCCTCGACAGCCGGATGCCGGCGGTGCAATGGGGTCTTCTGGTGCTCGCGGCGCTCGCCATGGTGTTCGGCGCGGTGAACCTCTTCGGCATCGAGGGCGTCGCTCAGGCGGCGGCGGCATCGCTTGTCCACTGACCTTGGGGTCTGGCCCGAGGGCGTGGCGCGCCACGTCCTCGGCCAGGTCGACAGCACGATGAGCGAAGCCGCCCGGCTGGCCCCGCATCTTGCCGGGCCGGCCTGGGTTTTTGCGCGCCAGCAGACCGACGCGCGCGGCCGCCGGGGGCGGGCCTGGCGCATGCCCGAGGGCAATTTCGCCGCGACCTATGTCTTCCGACCCGAGATCGCGCCGCCCACCGCGGCGCTTTACTCCTTTGTCGCCGCCCTCGCGCTCGAGGCGGCGCTCGGCCGGATCGTCGGGCCGCATGTGCGGCTCGCGATCAAATGGCCGAACGACGTGCTGGTGAACGGCGGCAAGATCGCGGGCATCCTGCTCGAAAGCATCGGCTCCGGCGCGCAGGTCGTTCATCTGGCGATCGGCATCGGCGTGAACCTCGCCGAGGCGCCCGGCGCGGCGCAGGTCGAACCCGGCGCCGTCGCCCCGGTAAGCCTGCGCGGCGAGACCGGCGTGACGATCGCGCCGGAGGAGTTCCTGCCGATCCTCGCGCAGGAATTCGACCGTTATGCGCGACAATTCGCGCGCTTCGGTTTCGCCCCGATCCGCGAGGCCTGGCTTGCCCGCGCCGCGCGGCTGGGCGAGAAGGTCATCGCCCGCACCGGGAGCGAGACGCATGAGGGCGTCTTCGAGACCATCGACGAGACCGGCGCGATGATCCTGCGCACCGCGAGCGGGCCGCGCGCGATCGCCGCGGGCGACGTGTTCTTCTGAGGGGAGGGGCCATGCTTTTGTGCATCGACTGCGGCAACACCAACACGGTGTTCTCGATCTGGGACGGGGAGAAGTTCCTCGCCACCTGGCGCATCGCCACCGATCACCGCCGCACCGCGGACGAGTATTTCGTCTGGCTGAACACGCTCAAGAAGCTGCATGACATCGACGGCAAGGTGACCGAGGCGATCATCTCCTCGACGGTGCCGCGGGTGGTGTTCAACCTCCGCGTGCTCTGCAACCGTTATTACGACTGCCGCCCGCTCGTCGTGGGCAAGCCGGAATGCGCGCTGCCCGTCGCGCCGCGTGTCGATTTCGGCACCACCGTCGGGCCGGACCGGCTGGTGAATACGGTCGCGGGCTACGACCGCCACGGCGGCGACATCATCGTTGTCGATTTCGGCACCGCGACGACCTTCGACGTGGTGGCGCGCGACGGCGCCTATATCGGCGGCGTGATCGCGCCCGGGGTGAACCTCAGCCTCGAGGCGCTGCACATGGCGGCCGCCGCGCTGCCCCATGTCGACGTAACCCATCCTTCACAGGTGATCGGTACCAATACCGTCGCCTGCATCCAGGCCGGCATCTTCTGGGGCTACATCGGCCTCGTCGAGGGGATCGTGCGCCAGATCCGCACCGAACGCGACCGCCCGATGAAGGTGATTGCGACGGGGGGGCTTGCGCCGCTCTTCGATCAGGGCTTCGATCTCTTTGACAAGGTCGAGGATGACCTTACGATGCATGGCCTGCGGCTGATCAACGATTATAACAAGGAACTGAGCGCGTGAGCGACCGACTGATCTATCTTCCCCTCGGCGGGGCCGGCGAAATCGGCATGAACGCCTATGTCTATGGCTACGGGCCGGAGGGGAAAGAGCGGCTGATCGTCGTCGATCTGGGCGTGACCTTCCCCGACATGGACACCTCGCCCGGCGTCGACGTCATCATGGCCGACACCGCCTGGCTCGAGGCGAATGCGAAGCGGATCGAGGCGATCTTCATCACCCACGCGCATGAGGACCACATCGGCGCGCTGGCGCATCTCTGGCCGAAGCTGAAGAAGACGGTCTACGCCCGCAAGTTCACCGCCCGGATCGGCGCGCTGAAACTCGAGGAGGCGGGGCTGCCCACCGACGCGCTGAAAGTGGTCGAGCCGCGCCCGAAGCTGATCGAGGCGGGCCCGTTCAAGGTGCAATTCGTGCCGCTCTCCCATTCGATCCCGGAAAGCTCGGCGCTGATCATCGACACCCCCGCCGGGCGCATCGTGCATACCGGCGATTTCAAGCTCGACGGCGCGCCGATCGTGGGCGAACCCTTCGACCCGCTCGTCTGGCACGAGATCGCGCATGAGGGCGCGGGGGTGAAGGTGCTCACCTGCGACAGCACCAACGTCTTCACGCCGCAGCCCGGCCGCTCGGAATCGACGCTCGCCGAACCGCTCAAGGAGCTGATCGCCGGGCGCAAGGGGATGGTCGTCGCCACCACCTTCGCCTCCAACGTCGCGCGTCTGAAGACCTTGGCCGAGGCGGGCCGCGCCGCCGGCCGCTCCGTCTGCCTGATGGGGCGGGCGATGCGGCGCATGGTTTCGGCCGCGGAGGAAACCGGCGTGCTCACCGGCTTTCCGGGCACGGTGAGCCCGGAGGACGCCGCCGATATCCCGCGCGAGAACCTGATGCTGATCGTCACCGGCAGCCAGGGCGAGCGCCGCGCCGCCACCGCCCAGCTCAGCCGCGGCAAATATCTCGGCATCTCGATGAAAGAGGGCGACAGCTTCCTCTTCTCCTCGCGCACGATCCCGGGCAACGAACGCGACGTGATCCGGATCATGAACGCCTTTTCGGAAATGGGCGTCGACGTGATCGACGACCGCGGCGGTCTTTACCACGTCTCGGGCCACGCGAACCGCCCCGACCTCGAGGCGGTGCACGACCTCTTGCGCCCGAAGATGCTGATCCCGATGCATGGCGAACACCGCCATCTGCGCGAACACGCGAAGATCGGTAGCGAGAAGGGCATCGCCTCGGAAATCGCGACCAATGGCACGATGCTCGACCTCACCGGCACTGTGCCGAAAGTGGTCGAATATATCGAGACCGGTCGCACCTATCTCGACGGCAACGTGCTGATCGGCGCGCTCGACGGGGTGGTGCGCGACCGCATCCGGATGGCGCTGAACGGCCATGTCCTGATCACCGTCATCATCGACGAGGACGACCTGCCGCTCGGCGAGGCCTGGGTCGAGCTGATGGGCCTGCCCGAACGCGGCCGCTCCGGCGCCAGCCTTGCGCAGCTGATCGAGGACGAGCTGTCCGGCTTCCTCGAACACGCGCCCGACAAGGTGATCGCCAATGACGACAAGATGGACGAGGCGCCGCGCCGCGCCGCCCGTCAGGTCGCGATGGAGGAGATCGGCAAGAAGCCCGAAGTCACCGTGGTGGTGAGCCGGCTGCTCGCCGACTGAGCGGGGCGCCGGTTGCGGCCGGGGATGCGGTTTTGAACCAGGAAGAAGCCGGGGCGGTTTTCGCTCCGGCTTTCTTCTTGGCCAAAATACTCCCGCCGGAGGCTCCGCCCTCGCAAGCCGCGCCACGCAAAATAAAAAGCCCCGGGCCGCAACCCGGGGCTTTTCGCATTTCAGGGGGAGGGGCTCAGCTTTCCGAGCTTTCCTCGACCGGCGCCGTGGTTTCGGCCTCGGTCTGGGCCTCGTCGGCGCTGTCGGTTTCCTCGCTCACCACCGGCTTCGTGGTGCGGAAGGAGCGCAGGATGAAATCGGGGACGTGATCGCCCATGCCGACCACCGCCGGCCCGTGGTCGCGGTCGCGGCGCGGACGGCGATCGTCGCGGCGGTCGTCCCGACGTTCCTCACGGCGGTCATCGCGGCGTTCCGCGCGCGGGGTGGGGGCGGGCGCCGGGGCTTCCGCCTCGGGCACTTCGACGATTTCGGCGACCTCGCCGGCGATCTGCGGCGCGCGTTCCTCGCGGCGCTCGTCGCGGTCACGCCCGCCGCGCGAGCGCGAACGGGAGGAGCGCGAGGAGGAGCGGCTGCCCGACCGGCCACCGCGCTCTTCGTCGTATTTCTTCGGCTCGCGATGGGCGGCATCGGAAAGCGCGAAGCCCTCCGGCGCCTCGGCGCGCGGGATCTGGATCTTCACCAGCGCCTCGATCTGGCCGAGGTATTTCGCATCCGCCGGCGTCGCGATCGAATAGGCGGTGCCGAGACGCCCGGCGCGGCCGGTGCGACCGATGCGGTGGACGTAATCCTCGGCATGGCTCGGCAGGTCGTAGTTGAAGACGTGGCTCACCGCCGGGATGTCGAGGCCACGCGCGGCGACGTCGGAGGCGACGAGCAGCTGCAGCGAGCCGTCGCGGAAGGCGTCGAGCGTCTTCATCCGCTGGCTCTGCTCGAGATCGCCATGGATCGGCGCGGCGTTGAAACCGTGGGTCTTGAGCGATTTCGCGACGATGTCCACATCGGTCTTGCGGTTGCAGAAGATGATCGCGTTGGTGCAGGCCGCGCCCTCGGATTCGATGATCGCGCGCAGCAGTTCGCGCTTTGCCTTCGCCGACTGGTCGCGGCGCGGCGGGGTGATCTCGATCAGCTTCTGGGTGATGGTTTCCGAGGTCGTCGCCTGGCGGGCCACCTCGATGCGCGCGGGGGCGTGCAGGAAGGTATTGGTGATGCGCTCGATCTCGGGCGCCATCGTGGCGGAGAAGAACAGCGTCTGCCGCGAGAAGGGGGTGAGCTGGAAGATCCGCTCGATGTCGGGGATGAAGCCCATGTCGAGCATCCGGTCGGCCTCGTCCACCACCATGATCTGCACGCCGGTGAGCAGGAGCTTGCCGCGCTCGAAATGGTCGAGCAGGCGGCCGGGCGTCGCGATCAGCACGTCGACGCCGCGGTCGATCAGCTTGTCCTGTTCGGCGAAGGAAACGCCGCCGATCAGCAGCGCCTTCGTCAGCTTGGTGTGCTTGGCGTAGATGTCGAAGTTCTCGGCGACCTGCGCGGCGAGTTCGCGCGTCGGGCAAAGCACGAGCGAGCGCGGCATTCGCGCCCGGGCGCGGCCCTTCGAAAGCAGCGTCACCATCGGCAGGGTGAAGGAGGCGGTCTTGCCCGTCCCCGTTTGCGCGATGCCGAGCACGTCCTTGCCTTCGAGCGCAGGGGGGATCGCGCCCTCCTGAATCGGGGTCGGGCTTTCGTAGCCCGCCTCCTCGACGGCCTTGAGAACTGCGGGATCGAGCTTGAGATCGGAAAACTTCGTCATTGGCGTCCTGAATGGCGCGAGAGGCTCGCGCGGGATGGGGGGACGCAAGTCCGGGCGTCCCGGTCGGAGGTGCTGCCGGATGCAGCTTTGCTTCGCCTACTGCAATTGCACCGCAACGTCAACAAAGTGACAAGAATTGGCAGGTTTTGCGGGGGGCGCGCCGGGGGCGAGAGTTGACGGCGCGCGCGGCCTCTGGCAGGGGAAGGGCAACCGAAGGAAGCCTGACATGAACCTTTTCGCCGATATGCGCGCCGCGGTGATCGCTGCGCTGGATCAGATGGTGGCCGAGGGCACGCTGCCCGCGGGCCTCGACACCGCCAATGTGGCGGTCGAGCCGCCGCGCGATGCGGCGCATGGCGATATGGCGACCAATGCGGCGATGGTGCTGGCGAAACCGGCGAAGGGCAACCCGCGCGCGATCGCCGAGGCGCTTGCGGCGAAGCTGCTCTCCGATCCGCGGGTGAGCGCGGCGGAAGTGGCGGGGCCGGGGTTCCTCAACCTGCGCCTCGTGCCCGCGGTCTGGGCCGAGGTCACGGCCGCGGCGCTGAAGACGGGCGCCGATTACGGGCGCTCTACGCTCGGCCAGGGGATCAAGGTCAACGTCGAATATGTCTCGGCCAACCCGACCGGGCCGATGCATGTGGGCCATACCCGCGGCGCGGTCTTCGGTGATGCGCTGGCCTCGCTGCTCGCTTTCGCGGGCTATGACGTGACGCGCGAATATTACATCAACGACGGCGGCGCGCAGGTGAACGTGCTCGCGCGTTCGGCCTTCGAGCGGTATCGCGAGGCCAATGGCCTCGAGCCCGAGATCCGCGAGGGGCTTTACCCGGGCGATTACCTGATCCCGGTGGGCGAGGCGCTGAAGGCGAAATACGGCGACAGCCTGCTCGGCAAGCCCGAGGAGGTCTGGCTTGCCGATGTGCGCGAATTCGCGACCGCGGCGATGATGGCGATGATCCGCGAGGATCTGGAGCTGCTCAACGTCAAGATGGATGTCTATTCCTCGGAAAAGGCGCTTTACGGCACCGGCAAGATCGAGGCGGCGCTGCAGCGGCTCGAAGATCTCGGCCTGATCTACGAGGGCGTGCTCGAACCGCCGAAGGGCAAGCTGCCCGAGGATTGGGAGGAGCGCGAGCAGACGCTGTTCCGCTCGACCAAATACGGTGACGACGTCGACCGCCCGGTGAAGAAATCGGACGGCAGCTGGACTTATTTCGCCCCCGATATCGCCTATCACTACGACAAGGTGCAACGCGGTTTCGCCCAGCTGATCGACGTTTTCGGCGCCGATCACGGCGGCTATGTCAAGCGGATGAAGGCGGCGGTCGCGGCGCTGAGCGAGAACAAGGTCTCGCTCGACATCAAGCTCATCCAGCTCGTGAAGCTCTTCAAGAACGGCGAGCCCTTCAAGATGAGCAAACGCGCGGGCACCTTCGTCACCCTGCGCGACGTGGTCGAGCAGGCGGGCGCCGACGTGACCCGCTTCCACATGCTGACCCGCAAGAACGACGCGCCGCTCGACTTCGACTTCGACAAGGTGCTCGAACAGTCGAAGGACAACCCGGTCTTCTACGTGCAATATGCGCATGCCCGCGTGGCTTCGGTGCTGCGCAAGGCCGCCGATCTTGGCATCGACACTTCGGATGCGGCGCTGGCCGCGGCCGATCTTGGTCGCAACACCCATGAGGCGGAGCTGGCGCTCGCCAAGAAGATCGCGGAATGGCCGCGCCACGTCGAGATCGCGGCGCGCGCGAACGAACCGCATCGCGTGGCGTTCTTCCTTTACGAGATCGCCTCCGACCTGCACGCGCTCTGGAACCGCGGCAATGACGAACCCGCCCTGCGCTTCGTGCAGGAGGGGGACGCCGCGGCGACATCGGCGAAAATCGCCCTTGCCCGGGCCTGTGCCGTTGTCATTTCCGCGGGCCTTGGTATTCTTGGCGTGACCCCGGCTCAAGAGATGCGCTGAAGCGCGCCGCCGGGCGGAGCAAGGGCCGGTCACCGGCGGCGGCGAGGCGAGCATGGCAGTCTACAACACGCGCGACGGCGCGCGATACGCGCAAGGGGAGCCCGAGGCGGATACGCCCGCGGGCCTCGGCGCGACGATCGCTGCGCCGGTCTCGAAGGGCGTGCGCATGGCCGGCGCGGCAACCTCGCTCGCGCTCATTCTCGGCGTCGTCGTCTGGGGCTACAAGCTCGCCGTGCGCGACGTTTCCGGCGTGCCGATCATCCGCGCGATGTCGGGCCCGGCGCGGATCGCGCCCGAGGATCCGGGCGGCGATCTCGCCCGCCACACCGGGCTTGCGGTGAACGAGGTGGCCGGCACCGGCCTTGCCGCCCCCGGGCCCGAACGCGTGCTGCTCGCCCCCGATCCCGACGGGCTCGACCCCGATGATGCGCCGATGGCGGCGCTGCGCCCGCTGCCGAAAGTGACCGCCGCCGCGCCCGAGACCCCGGCCGAGGCGGCGCCCGCCGCGCGTCCGGTCGCCGATCTGCCGCGGGGCGCCGCCGCTTCGGTCAGCGCCGAGGCCACCCCCGACGACACCGCGAGCGCGGCCGAGGAAGACGGCGCCGCGCCGGTCGAACTCGCCGCCGTGGCGCCGCCCGCAACCGCGCCCGATGCCGCCGTCGCCGCGCCGCCGCCCGGTGCGATCCCGGCCTCGGTGCCCGGCGTGAACCGCTCGCCGCGCCCGCTCGCGCGGCCCGCCCATGATCTCGAGGCCGCCGCGGTGGAACAGGCCGTCGCCGCCTCGCTCGCCGGCCCGGCCGCCGCCGCGGTGATCGACGTTGATCCCGCGACCCTGCCCAAGGGCACCCGCGTCGTGCAGCTTGGCGCCTTCGACAGCCCCGAGCTTGCGAAGGCGGAATGGGAGAAGGTCGCGACCCGCTTCGAGCCGCTGATGGAGGGCAAGAAGCGCATCGTGCAGAAGGCCACCTCCGGCGGGCGCGATTTCTGGCGGCTGCGGGTGCAGGGCTTCGACGGGGTCGAGGATGCCCGCCGCTTCTGCGCTGCGCTGGTGGCCGAGGGCGCGAACTGCATCCCGACGCTCGCCAAATGAGCAGCGGCGCGACGATCCTGGGCGTGGAGGGGCTGGTGCTCGGCCGCGACGAGGCGGCCTTCCTGCGCGCGGCCGACCCCTGGGGGCTTATTCTTTTCGCGCGCAACATCGACCGGCCCGAACAGGTCGCGCGGCTCACCGCCGATCTGCGCGCCTGCCTTGGCCGCGATGCGCCGATCCTGATCGACCAGGAGGGCGGGCGGGTGCAGCGGCTGCGCGCGCCCCATTGGCGCGAATGGCCCGCGCCGCTCGACCAGGCGCTTTCGGGCGGGGCGCGGGCGATGTGGGCGCGCGCGCGGGTGCAGGCGGCGGAGCTTGCCGCGCTTGGCATCGACGTGAACTGCGCGCCGACCTGCGATATCGCGGGCGACCTGACCCATCCCTTCCTGCGCAACCGCTGCATGGGGCTCGATGCTGCCACGGTGATCGCCAATGCCCGCGCGACGGCCGAGGGGTTCCTCGCCGGCGGCGTGCTGCCCGTCATCAAGCACATGCCGGGCCACGGCCGGGCGACGGCGGACAGCCACAAACACCTGCCGGTGGTCACCGCCGCTGCGGAGGATCTGCGCGCGAGTGATTTCGCGCCCTTCGCCGCGCTCGCCGACCTGCCGATGGCGATGAGCGCGCATATCCGCTTCACCGCCTTCGACGATGCGCCCGCGACGCAATCGGCGCCGATGATCGGCCTGATCCGCGAGGAGATCGGCTTCGGTGGCCTCCTAATGACCGACGACATCGGGATGGAGGCGCTTTCGGGCGGTTTTGCCGAGCGCACCGCCGCCTCGCTCGCCGCGGGCTGCGATGTCGTCTTGCATTGCAACGGCACGCGCGCGGAATTCGAGGAAACCGTCGCCGCCGCGGGCCGGCTCTCGCCGCAGGCCGCCGCGCGGGCCGAGGCGGCGCTTGCCTGCCGCCGCGCGCCCGAGCCCGTTGACATCGCCGCGCTCGACGCCGAACTTGGGGTATCGGCCCCTGTCGCGGGGTCGGGCAGCGAGGCGCATGGCTGAGGAAACCCATCTTTTCGAGGCGACGAGCGTCGGCGAGCGGCTGGCCGCCGAGGCGCTGATCGTCGATGTCGACGGCTTCGAGGGGCCGCTCGACCTGTTGCTCACGCTCTCGCGCACGCAGAAGGTCGACCTGCGCCGGATCTCGGTGCTCGACCTCGCCGAGCAATATCTCGCCTTCGTTGCCCGCGCGGCCAGGCTGCGCATCGAGCTCGCCGCCGATTATCTGGTGATGGCGGCCTGGCTCGCCTTTCTGAAATCGCGCCTGCTGCTCCCGCCCGAACCCGGCGCCGAGGGCCCCTCGGCTGAGGATCTGGCCGCTCACCTCGCCTTTCAGCTCGAACGATTGCAGGCGATGCGCGAGGCGGCGGCGAGCCTGATGGCGCGCGACCAGCTCGGGCGCGATTTCTTCGCCCGCGGGCAGGTGCAGACGGTCGAGCGGGTGCGCAAGGTGGAATATACCGCCTCGCTCCTCGACCTGATGCAGGCCTATGCCCGGATCCGCACACGCGACGAATTCCGCCCCTATGCCTTTGATCGCAAGGACGTTTTCACGATGGAGCAGGCGCTCGACCGGATGCGGCCGCTCCTGGGCTACATGGGCGACTGGGCCGATCTGACGAGCTACCTGCCCGAGGGCTGGGGGATGGATCCGAAGCGGCGCCGCTCGGCCACGGCGGCCACTTTCGCCGCCTCGCTCGAGCTTGCGAAACAGGGGCAGATCGAGATCCGGCAAAGCGAGACTTTCGCGCCGATCGCGATCCGCGCGCGCGCCACGCCGCGCAAGACATCGACGGAGCATCATGACTGACGAGCCGGAAAAATCCCTCTTCGCCGCGCCGCCGCTCGCCGAGCAGGAGCGCATGGTCGAGGCGATGCTCTTCGCCTCGCCCGAGCCGGTGAGCCTGCGCGAGATGCAGGAGCGCATGCCGCATGGCTGCGACGCGGCCGAGGCGCTGGCCTATCTGCGCCGCCGCTACGAGGGGCGCGGCGTGCAGGTGGCGAAGGTGGGCGAGGCCTGGGCCTTCCGCACCGCGCCCGACCTGGGCTTTCTGATGCAGAAGCAGACGGTCGAACAGCGGAAACTGAGCCGCGCCGCGATCGAGACGCTGGCGATCGTCGCCTATCACCAGCCGGTCACCCGCGCCGAGATCGAGGAGATCCGCGGCGTCGCCGTCTCGCGCGGCACGATCGACCAGCTGCTCGAGCTGGAATGGATCCGCTTTGGCCGGCGCCGGATGACGCCCGGCCGCCCGGTGACCTTCGTCGTCACCGAAACGTTCCTTGACCACTTCGGCCTCGAAAGCGCACGGGATTTGCCGGGGATCAAGGAATTGCGCGCGGCGGGGCTTTTGGACAACCGGCCGATGCCGGGCAGCGAGGACGACGAGGAGGCCGAGGAGACGAGCGGCCAGAGCGAACTTTTCGAGGAGTGATCCTCAGGAGGAAATGGCATGAATTTCAACCAGATCATCGACATGCTGATCCGCATGGTGATGCGGAAGCTGATGAATTTCGGCATCAACAAGGGGATCGAGATGGCCTCGGGCAAGGGCAAGGCGCCCGCCGAGATGACCCCCGAGGAGCGCAAGGCGGCGGGCGACATGCGCGCGGCGGCGAAACGCGCGCGCCAGGCTGCGCGGATCACCCGGCGGATGCGCTGAGCCTGTCGCGCAGGCGTGAGCCCGCGTGAGGGAACGCGTCGCGCGGCCGCGGGTTGAGGGGACAGAGCGCCAGCAGAGGAGGCTGCCATGTCCCGCATTTCCCGTTTCGAACGCAATCCCGCGCTGCCGCATGTGGTGGTGCTCGGCGGCAATTTCGCCGGTCTCGGTGCGGCGCAGAAAATCCGCGACTACGCCGGCGACGCGGTCGAGATCACCGTGATCGACCGCAAGGCCTATCTCGACTACATCCCGAACATCCCGCTCGAGATCTTCGAGGGCCGCGATCCGGCGATCACCATGCACATGCCGCTGATCCCGGCGCTTGCCGCCGACGACATCCGCTTTCAGCAGGCCGAGATCACCGGGATCGACGTCGCCGCCAAGACCGTGACGCTGCGCCCGAACGAACGCCCCGGCGCGCCGGACTACCGGCTTTCCTATGACAAGCTGGTGATCGCGCTGGGCGCGCGGCTTGCCTATGACGAGATCGAGGGCTTTGCCGAATACGGCCACACCGTTTCCGACGCCTGGCACGCGAACCGGCTGATCGACTATCTGAAGAACGACTACCGCGGCGGGCCGATTGCCGTCGGCTCGGCCCGGTTCGAGCAGGGGACGAAGGGGCGGCCCGACTGGCTGCCCACGGCGCTGGCCGCCTGCGAGGGGCCGCCGGTCGAGATCTCGCTCGCGCTCGCGCATTGGCTGAAGGAGAACGGCAAGGGCGGGGCGGAAAACATCACCCTCTTCACCCCGGCCGAGCTGATCGCCGAGGATGCGGGCGAGAAGGTGGTGAACCAGCTGCTGCAGGCCGCGGCGAAGATGGGGTTCCACTACATCAACAAGGTCGGGGACATCCGCCGCCTCACCGCCGAGGGGATCGAGTTCGCCGACGGGCGCAGCCTGAAGACCGAGCTCAACATCGTGCTGCCGAACTGGCGCCCGCATGACTTCCTGCGCGGCCTGCCGATCGTGGACGAGGTCGGCTTCGTCATCACCGGCATGGACATGCGCAACCCCGATTACCCCGATGTCTTCGCCTGCGGCGATGCGGCGGCGCTCACCGTGCCGAAGCTCGGCGCGATCGGCCATCAGGAGGCGGAGATCGTCGGGCGCCAGATCGCGAAGGATGTGGGGCGGCTTTCGCGCATCCGGGCCGATGCGCCCTGGCAGCCGGAGGTCGTCTGCATCGGCGACATGGGCGGCGGCAAGGCCTTCTACATCCACGCGACCTCGTGGTTCGGCGGCGATGTGCAGGAGCTGCGGATGGGCGCGCTGCCCTATGCGCAGAAGCTTGCCTACAAGGAGATCTTCTTCCGCAACAAGGGGCGGGTGCCGGGCTGGGGCCTGCCGATCGCGAAATGGTCGGCCGAGGCGCTTTCGGCCTGATCAGCGCCCGATCTCGGCAAGATAGCGGCGCACCGCCTCCTGAACATGCCGGAAGCGGTCGCCGCCGAGATGCTTGCCGCCATACCAGCGGGTGACGACGATCAGGTGGTTGTCGAGCCCCGCGCCCTCGAGCATGCGCAGGATGATCGCGCCTGCGCCGGCCTCGCCATCGTCGGATTTCACCGGCCCGTCGGGGCCGATCAGCCCCCAGCTGTTATGCGTGGACTTCGCGAATTTCTTGATCCGCTTCAGCTCCTTGAGCAGCGCCTTCGCCTGCGCCTCATCGGCACAGGGCGCGCCCGAGACGGCATAGCGCGAGCCGCGGTCGGAGATGATGTCCTCGAGGATCAGCATGGACCCGGGGTAGGGCAGTCGCGCGCTGCGTGCAAGGGCGGCCGGGGAGGGGGCGCTGCCCCCGTCCTTCGGACTCCCCCGAGGTATTTCGGGCAAGATGAAAGCCGTCCCCATCATCTTGCCGAAAATACCTCGGGGGTGAATGGCCGCAGGCCAGAGGGGGCAGCGCCCCCTGCGCCGGTGCCGCTCAGCCCATGCGGAAATGTTTGGCGAGCTTCAGCCCCTGGCCCTGATAGTTCGAGGCGATGCCCGCGCCGTAAAGCCGTTCGGGCCGCTCGGCCATCCGCTCATAGACCAGCCGGCCCACGACCTGCCCGTGTTCGAGCGCGAAGGGGGCCTCGTGGCAGCGCACCTCGAGCACCCCGCGCGAACCCGCGCCACCCGCCGCGCCATGGCCGAAGCCGGGGTCGAAGAAGCCCGCGTAATGCACCCGGAACTCGCCCACCATGGCGAGATAGGGCGCCATCTCGGCGGCGAAATCGGGCGGGATCACCACCGCCTCGCGCGAGACGAGGATGTAGAAGGCGCCGGGGTCGAGGATGATCCGCCCCTCGCGGGTGCGCAGCTCCTCCCAGAAATCGGAGGCCGGGTAATGCGCGATCCGGTCGAGGTCGATCACCCCGGTATGGGGCTTCGCGCGATAGCCGACGAGATCGCCCTCCGCGGGTTGCAGATCGACGGAAAAGCCGAGACCCGCGTCAATCACCGCCTCGCCCGAGACCAGCGGCTCGGCGGCGTGCAGCGCCTTCAGCTCGGCGTCGCTCAGCACCGCCTGACCGGCGCGGAAGCGGATCTGGTTGAGCCGCATCCCCGGCCGGACCAGCACGGAAAACGAGCGCGGGCAGATCTCGGCGTAAAGCGGGCCAGTGTAACCCTCTGGGATCCGGTCGAATTCGGTGCCGCCGTCGGTGATGACGCGGGTGAGCAGATCAAGCCGGCCGGTCGAGCTTTTGGCGTTCGCCACCGCGGTCAGGCCCTCGGGCAGGGCGAGGCTTTCCATCAGCGGCACGAGATAGACGCAGCCCTTTTCGAGCACGGCGCCCCCGCTCAGATCCATCCGGTGCATCTCGAACTCGGCGAGCTTCGCCTCGACCCGCGTGCCCTTGCCGGCGAGGAAGGAGGCGCGGATGCGATAGGCCACGGCGCCCAGCCGCAGATCGAGGCTTGCAGGCTGGATCTGCTCGGCGGTCACCGGCAGATCGGCGCGGATCTCGCCGCGCTGCACCATCGCGCGGATCGCGACGTCGGGCTGAACGCCAAGGGTCATCGGGGCCTCCACGAACGAGATCGGCGGATATGCGAACGCCCACTCCCGAAGGAGTGGGCGTTGTTCGGATGGTCGGGCCGGAGAGATTCGAACTCTCGACCTTCCGCCCCCCAGACGGACGCGCTAACCAGGCTGCGCCACGGCCCGACGAGGCGCATATAGAGGCATCGCGCCCCCGGGCGCAAGCGGCAAAACGCAGAATTTTTCGGCGCCGCGAGAGGCATCTTCAGCCCCGCGGCGGGCGCGGCGGCTGGCCGAGCCGCGCGCGCAGCGCGACGAGCCGGTCATGGGCCGAAAGCAGGCGCATCCGCGCGATCGGGCTGAGCGCGCCGGCGTCGAGGTGCGGCAGCTCGCGGCGCAGCCGGGTGAGCGGATCGTCGCGCGGGTCGATCTGTTCGGCCTGGGCGAGCGGGGCGGAGACCGGCGAGGCGCCGCCGATGATCAGGCTGACCACGCGCGACAGCGGATCGGGCTCCTCCGGTTCGACGTCGAGCGCGATCGGCGCCTCTGGCACCGGTTCCGGGGCGGGCTCGGCTGTGGGCCGGGCAGCGGCGATCTCGACCACGACGGCCTCGACTGCGGCCTCGACATGCGCCTCGACCTCGATCAGCGCCTCGGGGTCCGCCTCCGGCGTGGCCTCGGGCGGATCGAAAAGCGAGGGCTGACGCCAGATGCCCCGGCGCGGCACGACGGGCGCGGCCGGAGGTTCGGCCGACTCGGGCGCGGGGGGCTCCGGAGTAGGGGGCTCGGCCGCCGCACCGGGCGCGTCCTCGGGCGCGAGCGCCTCCGCTGGCGCGGCGATCCCCGAAGTTTCGAAGGCGGCACCGGGCTCCTCCCAAGGCTCCTCCTGCGGGGGATGGGCCTCCGGGAGCGCTTCGGCCGGATGCTGCGCGAGGCGTTCGGCGAGCGGCGGTTCCTCGGCGAGCGGCGGCGCCGGATCGGCGGCCTCGGGCGCCGGGTCGAGCGCTTCGGCCGGGGCCGGGAAGCCCGTCGATTCGAAGGCGGCGGGGGGCTCCCAGTGGGCCTCAGGCGCGGCGGGCTGGGGCTCCGCGCCCTCAAGCGCGTCGGCTGGCGCGGCGATCCCCGAAGTTTCGAAGGCGGCACCGGGCTCCTCCCAGGGGGCGGCCGGCGGGGG